>DITA01000105.1:0-15549 GCA_002422665.1 Flavobacteriales bacterium UBA6196 | reverse complement strand
AAAACACAGGCCTAATTGTTTTCTGAAGTGCGAAAACACAGTTTTCAGAATAAAAACGAAAGTTTTTTCGTTTAATGATTGTATTTATAAATTTTAAATATAATGAATAATGAAATTTTGGTTACAAAAATAAATCAAAATTAATATTAATTTGCGCCCTTGTTTATTAACAAAAATTGAAAGGATATTTAATACCGAAGAATATGAACTATTTTAAACTACTTTTAGTCTTTACTTTTCTTATACCAATTGTAGCTTTTTCTCAGATTAAAGAGAAAAATATTGATGCAGTAGTTATAAAATCTTCAAAAAAGAAATTGAAGAAAAAAGACAATCCTGCATACGAAATCTTGCAACAAGTGTGGAAACACAAGAAAAACAATGGTCTTTCTCAGTTTCAAGACTATCAGTATAATGAGTACGAAAAAATACAGGTAGATGTTATTAATTTAGACAGTACTTTTACGCAAAAGAAAATTTTCAACAAAGTAGATTTTATTTTTAAATATGCGGATACTGTTGATAATAAATTGTCTTTACCTATTTATTTTAATGAAACGGTCTATAAAAATTGGGGTAAAAAAGAACCTGTAAAAAAAGAGAAAAAAGAAGTTTTAGCCAATAAAGCTTCAGGATTTTCTAGTAACGAAGTAGTCGCCAATACTGCTAAAAACCTTTATAAAGACATTAATATTTATGATAATATTCTGAATTTCTTTAACATAGGCTTTACAAGTCCTGTTGCGAAGGATGGTTTTATGAGTTATGATTATGAACTTTTATCAGACCAAAATTACAATAGTGTAGATTGTTATAGAATAAAATATACTCCAAAAAGAAAAGATGTTTTGTCTATTTATGGGATGTTGTATATTTCTAAAGAAAATTATGCGGTTGTAAGAGCTACTTTGAAATCTAGCAAAAACCTAAACGTAAATTTTGTGAACAATTTTTATAATGAGTTGGATTTTGATAACCCAAATGATAGTATTTTCTTGCCAAAGAAAAATTATCAGGAAATACAAATGTCTATCTTAAGTAAAAAAGACAAGTCTAAAAGCTTGGTAATCAAAAAGAATACTACTTTTTCTGATTATTTATTCAATCAAAATTTAAAAGATGAGGTATTTGAACAGAAAACGGAATTTCTAAGCGATGAACAGTTGCAAAAAGACGAAAATTTTTGGGAAGAAAACAGAAAAACACCACTTTCTGAATCAGAAAAGAACATTTATGTAATGATGGATGAGCTTAATAATGTTCCGAAATTTAAAAGAGCTGTAAAGCTTTATGAAACGCTTGCATCTGGCTATTACAACGTTGGGAACGCTATTGATATTGGCGATTTGTATTCTACCATTGGTTTTAATGATGTTGAAGGCTTTAGGGTGAGGGTTGGCGCAAGAACCTTTTTTTCGCCAAATGATATGTGGAGGGCTGCATTTTATACCGCCTACGGATTTAAAGACGGGCAGATAAAATACGGTTTCGAGGCCAGAAAAATGTTCAACCGAGATAATAGATTTACCATAGGAATTGGCACCAGAAGAGATGTAATGCAATTAGGCGCGCAACTTACTACAGATGAGGGAATTATGACGCGTTCTTTTGCCTCTTCAGGAGTTCTTAATTCAGGGAATAATTTTAATTTAAGTTCTGTAAATCAGACCAGTGCATTTGCAGCTATAGACCCTTTTAAAAATTTTACGGTAAGATTAGACGCAACATATCAAACCATAAAATCTGCCAATCCGACTAAATTTTCGCTGGATTTTTATCAAAATAACCAACTTTTTTCAGAACTTAAAGATAGTAAACTAGCACTGAGCATTACCGCAAGACCTGGCGCAAAATTCTCACAATATGGTGTAGATCGTTACGAACATAGTACTTTGGCGCCAACATTTGTTTTGAAATATACCAGAGGTTTAGAAGGCGTTTTCAATGCAGATTTTAATTACAATAAATTGCAGTTTTACTATTATCAGCCATTTTTATTGAAGAGTTTCGGAAGATTAATTCTGAATGTAGAAGCGGGTAAAAACTTCAATACGGTTCCTTTGGCTTTGCAAAATGTAATCCCAGGCAATCAATCTTACGGGCTTACGCCCAACACGTTTTCATTACTCAATTATTATGAATTTGTTACGGATGAGTACCTTAGTTTTCAGGCCGAACATCATTTTAATGGAAAATTACTTTCTTATATTCCCTTAATTAAAAAACTGAAATTGAGAGAAGTAGCATTTTACAGAACCGCAATCGGTAGTTTAAGCGATGCGTCTAAAAATATTAATTCTACCAATATCTTGCTTTCTGCGCCATATCAAAAACCTTATTACGAGTATGGCTTTGGGATTGAAAATATTGGTTTCGGGAACATCAGAATGCTGAGAATAGATTTCAATTGGAGAGGCAATTATTTAGAAAATCCAGGTGCACAAAAATTTGGGATTAAATTCGGATTACAGTATAATTATTAAGAAAAATACATTCTTGTTTCTGTAAATTTTTAAAATCGAAGAAAAAAATCAAAAAAATATATCATATTTTTAAATAAGACATTAAATTTGAGCTTTATTTAAAAATGTATTCTGTAACAAAGCAATAGTTAACCCAACTTATTGTAAATAATTTTATTAAAAAATATGTTCAAAAATTTCAAACTCAATAAATTATTATTTTTCGCACCGTTAATCACGCTCATGTTCTGTTTTAATGCACCACAGAATGATGACGAGAAGATGCAAACGATTATGATAAGTGTAAAAAACACGCTTTCTTATCTGCATTATTCACCTAAGCCAATTAATGATGCTTATTCTGCTGATGTTTATGATAAATACATGGAAATGATAGACCCAGGAAAAAGATTTTTCCTGCAATCAGAAGTAGATGAATTCAGCAAACACAGAACCAAATTAGACGATTATCTGAACAGAGGCGACTTAACTTTTTATAAGTTAACGGTTGATAAATTGTACGACAGAACCGCAGAAATCGAAAAATATTCTCAGGAAATCTTGAGCAAACCGATTAATTTTGAAGAAAATGATGAATTAATTCTGGAACCAAAACTGAAGAAATATCCTCAGAATCAAGAAGAATTAAAAAACGAATGGAAAAAATTCATCAAGTACAATATTCTTCAAGAAATAGAAACGCTGAATGCGAAAGAAGAAACGCAACGTGAGAAAAAAGACAGTGTAAACCGTCTGAAACTGAAAGATACCATTAAGTTAGAAATTCTTACACCAGCGCAGAAACAAGTAAAAGCGACGGAGGAAGTAAAAGATTTAATGACTTCTATGTTTAAGAGATTCCAAAAACGTAAAAAAATGGATTGGTTCTCGGTTTACATGAATGCATACACAGAAGTTTTTGATCCGCATACCAATTATTTTTCACCTCAAGACAAAGAAGATTTTGATGTAAACTTCGTAGGAAAAGTCATTGGAATTGGGGCAACGATTCAAGAAAGCAAAGGAAAAATAAAAATCGGAACATTGGTAGTTGGCGCTCCAGCTTGGAAATCGAAACAAATTTCAGAAGGAGACGAGATTCTAAAAGTTCAGTCTAAAAAAGGAGAAGAACCCATTAATGTAACGGGAATGTTGGTAGATGAAGCAGTACGTTTTATCCGTGGCGAAAAAGGAACAGAAGTAGTTCTTACGCTCAAGAAAAAAGACGGAACCATCAAAGAAGTGAAAATGATTCGTGAAGAAGTAGCGATAGAAGACACTTTTGCGAGAAGTATCATCATCAATGGAGCGAATGGTAAAAAATATGGATTCATCAATTTGCCAAGTTTCAATGCTGATTTTGAAGATGCTAAAGGAAGAAATGCTTCAGATGATATAAAAGCAGAGCTCATTAAACTAAAAGCACAAAATGTAGAAGGAATTATCCTTGATTTAAGAAATAACGGAGGTGGTTCTCTTACCGAAGTAGTAGATATTATGGGACTTTTCATGAATAACGGACCTGTTGTTCAGGTAAAAGACGGAAACGGTAGAGTTCAGGTGATGAGAAACAAACAAAATGACCCAATTTGGACTGGGCCTTTGGTAATCATGCAAAATGAACTTTCGGCTTCGGCTTCTGAAATTTTAGCAGGTGCGATGAAAGATTACGGAAGAGCAGTGATTGTTGGTTCTCCTAATTCTTTCGGGAAAGGAACGGTGCAGACTTTCGTAGAACTGAATAGATTTTTAAACAGTACGGATGATTTTGGCTCACTGAAATTAACCATTCAGAAATTCTATAGAATCAACGGAAAATCTACGCAGTTGAAAGGAGTAGACTCTGATATCCCAATGAAAGATGTATTCTCTTATGAAGAAATCGGCGAAAGATTTGATAATTATGCTTTACCTTGGGATCAAGTAAACTCTAGCAGTTTTACGGTGAGTAATCCAATAAATGTAGCAGATTTGGCTAAAAACAGTCAGTCAAGAATGGCTCAGAATAAAAACTATCAATTGTTGCTAGAATCTGCACAGTGGAGAGAAAAATTAGACAAAGAAGAAAAGATTTCTCTTAATCTAAAAGAATTTGAAGCAGTAATGAAAACTAGAAAAGCACAGATTGATAAATTCAAACCATTGATTAAATACAATAACGGATTGAACTTCGCGCTTCACGCAGACGAAGTTACTAGAGGAAAAACTGATGAGGTTTTCGCTAAAAAATCTGAAAACTGGATGAAAAATCTGAAAAGAGATATTTACCTTCAAGAAACTGTAAATATTATCTCTGATTTAAAATAACAGTCTTTGACTGATTTTATACAACTCCTCCAAATTTTTTGGAGGAGTTTTTATTTAGAACTTTAATTCTATTCCTTCAAGTTTTAAAAGCGCCGCTTTTCTATCGACACCACCTGCATAACCCGTTAATGAAAGATTTTTGCCAATTACTCTGTGACAAGGAACCACCAAGCATAATTTATTTCTAGAATTGGCATTGGCAACTGCTCTTACCGATTTTGGGCGATTCATGGCATCGGCCTGAGACTGATAACTTCTGTACTCTCCAAAATTGATGTTCTGCAATTCTTCCCAAACCTTTTTCTGAAAATCTGTACCCGTAAATTCTACAGGAACGGTAAATTTTGTCAATTTTCCTTTAAAATATTGGCTCAATTCCTTTTCTAGAAGTTTTAAAACTCTGTTATTGGATGTTTTGATGACGCCATAACCTTGCGAAATTTCTTCCATGTGCTTTTCAAAATATTTAGAATCTTCAAAATCGAGAAGAAGCAAGGCATTTTGATTGGCAAAAGCTATCATTTTACCTAGAGGAGTTTCGTATGATTTGGTGTACAGCATATTCATAATGAATGAGTTTTCAACAAATTTAGGAAGAATTTTTGCTAAAAGAAGGTTTAATTTTTAAAATACTTTTTCATTTCATCAATTTGAGAATCGTTTTTCGTGAGAATATGTTTTTAATCAGCAATTCTTTTGAAAAAAACTATGGAAGTCTTATTTAGAATTAAAATAAATAAAGTATATTTGCTCCTCAATTAATTATAGAAATCTTGCAAACAAATATTTCAAATAAATTGTGCTGTTTTCCTCGAAATAAAAAGGGGAAAATCAAAGGTTATGATAACGAAAACTTGCAGATGCCCAATAAGATTATCGAAATGGGATTATTGCCAGAAACATCATTCGTGATCTTACATCAAGCGCCTTTTAGCGGTCCTCTGTACATAGAATACGGAGAAGAAAAAACGAGAGTTGCCCTTCGTGAAGAAGAAGCGAGATTTATTTTCGTAGAACCAGAAAATTAAACCAATATTTCTACTGAAATTTGGAAAATTATATGCCGAACTCAGCAAAAAAACAAAAACATATTCTTTTGGTAGGAAATCCTAATGTAGGAAAATCTACCCTCTTCAATTTGCTTTGTAACAAAAACCAAAAAACCGGCAATTACGCTGGCGTTACTGTTGCTTCACACGAAGGAACTTACCTATACAAAGACGAAGAAGTAGAAATTGTAGATTTGCCAGGTTCTTACAGCATTTATCCCACTTCTGAAGATGAAGCTATTTTCACCAAATATTTGATTGAAGAACAAGAAAAATACAGCGGCGTAATTTACATTGCAGATGCGCTGAACCTTAAAAGAAGCTTACTGCTTTATCAACAAATCAAAGATTTGGGAATTCCTGTTTTGATGGTGATAAACCAAGTAGATTTGGCGGAGAAAAGAGGTTTACACATCGATTCTAAAAAGCTAGGTGAACTTCTAGGTCAAAATATTCTGGAAACCAATGCCAAAAAGAATATTGGTATTGAAGAAATAAGAGAATCTATTTTTAAAGATGAATTTTCGGTTTCGGATAAGCCTTATTTTGATATTCCTTCAGAAAATTTAGGATTGGTTTTCAAGATTTCAAGACAAATCGAAGAGAATAATTTCTATAAAGTGTGGACGCTTATTGCAGCAGATACTTATCTGGGTAAATTAGAAAGTGTAAAAACACAACTGAATCAAGAAGATAGAAAATGTATGGTTCCGAAGCGTTTACAAGTGCAGGAAACCATCAGAAGATACCAACAAATAGACGGAATTATCACCCAAACCATTTCTAAAAAACCTCAGTTCAAGGAACTTCTCACCGAAAAATTAGACAAAGTTTTAGTACATCCTGTTTTAGGATATTTGGTTTTTGGGTTTATTTTACTCACCATTTTCCAAAGTGTATTTTTCATCGCAGAATATCCAATGAATTGGATTGATGCCGCTTTTGCTTGGTTGTCAGAAACTTCCAGAACTTGGCTTCCAGAAGGTCCATTGAATTCATTAATTTCTGACGGAATTATTCCAGGAATTGGCGGAATTGTGATTTTTGCCCCACAAATCGGGATTCTTTTATATTTCTTGTATTTATTAGAAGATTCTGGTTACATGGCAAGAGTTATTTTCTTGATGGACAGATTTTTACGACCGTTTGGTTTAAACGGGAAAAGTATTGTTCCGCTCGTTTCGGGAACAGCTTGTGCCATTCCTGCAATTATGAGTACCAGAAACATCGAAAACGTAAAAGAGAGACTCATCACGATTCTGATTACTCCTTTTATGACGTGTTCTGCAAGACTTCCAGTTTACAGTATCATTATTGCGCTTATTTTTACCGATGGAACTTTCTTTGGCGTAAAATATAAAGCGATTGCACTTCTAGGAATGTATTTCTTAGGATTTGCGACTTCGCTTTTAGCAGCATTTATTTTAAAATATTTCATTAAAAATAAAGGAAAAACCTTCTTGGTAATGGATTTGCCAACTTATAAAATGCCACTTTGGAAATATGATTTCAAATTGGTTTTAGGTAAAGTTTGGGAATTTATTACGGGTGCTGGAAAAATCATTTTGGCGGTAAGCGTAATTCTTTGGTTTTTAAGTTATTTCGGACCGAAGGATGATTTCCATATTTTAGAACATCATTCAGATGTGAAATTAGAAAATTCTTATTTGGCTAAAATCGGAAAGCAAATGGAACCTGTGATTTCACCATTGGGTTACGATTGGAAAATGGGAGTGGGAATTCTTACCAGTTTTGCAGCGAGAGAAGTGTTTGTTGGCACAATGTCAACGCTTTACAGTCTTGATGATGATGCTCCAGAAAAATCGGTCATCGAAAAAATGAGAAGTGATGTAAAACCGAATGGCGAAAAAGTCTTCAGTTTTGCAACAGGACTTTCCATTCTTATATTTTACGCTTTTGCGATGCAATGTATCTCTACGATTGCTGTAGTCTACAGAGAAACAAAATCTTGGAAATGGACGGCTATTCAATTGGTTTTCATGTCTGGTTTAGCTTATCTAGCTTCCATGTTGGTTTACCAATTTTTCAAATAAAAAAACTGCTTTTAAAAGCAGTTTTTCATTTTATTCAGCGACGAAAACGCGTTTCGCCAGTTCTTGATCAAAAAGATACAAAGCAGAAGGATTGTCTTTCACCATTTTAATTTTCGAAATCAATTGAGAAGCATTGGCTTCTTCTTCTACCTGTTCATTCACAAACCATTGTAAGAAAGCAGCAGTAGAGTAATCTCCTGCATCATTAGCAGCTTTTACAATATCAAAAATACTTTTGGTTACTAATTTTTCGTGCTCTAAAGCTTTTTCAAAAATTTCTAAAGCATCTTTGAAATCAAGAGGAGGTTGTTTTACTTCTTGTAGCACAATTCTTCCACCGATATCGTTCAAATAATCAAAGAATTTTTCTGAGTGCATCAGTTCTTCCTTAGACTGAACTCTGAAATAATTGGCAATTCCGTCTAAATCTTGTTCTAAAAACCAAGCGCTCATGGATAGGTACAATTGCGCCGCATATTGTTCTTTTGCAATTTGCTGATTCAGCAAATCAAATATATAATCTCTGTTCATAATAAATGAATTTATTCAAAGATAAGAAAGAAAAGTGATTTAGTTTTAAGAAATTTTATCTCTTCCTGGGCATTTTTTACATCTTTTCCCTTTCTTAAATTTCTTGCAGCATTTCTTTTTGCCACAATATTGTTCGTAATTTTTGCTCTCCATGGTTGGAACAACAAGATTGAAATAAGGGTTAGTTCTGAAATCCATGATACAAAATTAATCTTTATTTAGAATAGTTCAAAATAATTATGTAATTTTGTCATAAGATTTTTGTCATGGAAAGTTTAGTCCTTCAATACGTTATCATTTTTGCAGCTTTATTAGCGGCATCTTATTCTATTTACAAAATCATTAAAAAAACTTTTTCTCCAAAGAAATTCGATAGTAAAAGAACGCATTGCGACAAAGATTGCGGCTGTTCATGATTTTTAAAACATTGAAAACCTTTTTCTAACATTAAGAGTTTATTAAGGAATTAAGAAAAATAAGTTTTAATTCTTCGAGTTTTTTTCTTAATAAACTTAATCTCTTAATTCTTGCTTAATGGTTTAAAAATCTATTTTTAAATTACCGAATTCTATAAATAGGATATTGATTTACAGTGCCTTCGTAATATTCTGAATTTTTATACACCCAATCTAATTGCGCAGCTCCATCTTCTGCAAATTTAGCATCTGAAGCTTTTTTCAGTTCAAAAGCGGTTTTTAACGCTTTGTTGGTTTTCAATAATTCTGCGGCAGTATCTTCAAAAACATAATCTGAAAAGTATTCTTTTTGTCCCAAAATTCCATCGAAAAAGTTCCAGTTAAAGTAAGAGTCAACTGCTTCTGGTTCTAGCGTTTCTAAAAGGAATTTCACGCCTTCTTGTTTTGTAGAAACCAAATAATCTCCTTTTCTGAATTTTTTGGTCTTTAATTCTGATGAAACTTGAGTATCGAAATGCAAGTAATGACCTTCGTAAGGATTTTTTACGGTTTTAAAATCTACGATTTTATAAGATTCAACTGTTATCAACGAATCAGATTGTAATTCTTTGAATTGGATTTGATTGCGTTTTAAATTTTCTATGATTTTCCCTTCAGATTTTGGGATAACATAGTAACTTGGGATTGTAATTTCTTTATCAGCTTTGTAAGTGTCAAAAAATTTCACTTTTCTGGTAAAAGGTTTATTTCTATCGTAGAAAAGTCTTGGTTTGCCAGAAATTTCGCTTGGCTTTTTCCCAGCTTCATAACCTTTGAAATTAATAAAACTGTATTTGGAGCTGTCTAATTTCCAACGAATTGTGTATTTCTTGTTCGGTAAATAATTGGTCAATTCTTCCATCATTTTTTTAGAAATTTCTGTGTAGTTTTCATCTACAAAATTGATGGAATGTTTCATGTATTCATAAGTTGCTTTTACGCGGTCTTGGTAAGGTTTTAGCATGTGCGTTTCTGCTACAGTTCCTGGAATATTGAAAAGGGTAGTGTAACCCGTTGCGTAGCGTGGAGAATCCATGAACGCTGGGAAACCTTCATCGGGAGAATCTCCGTGAATATTGACATAAGGAACGTTCAAAATTTTAGATTTCTCCATATTTTGAATCAATTTCGGTTGCATTTCTTGATGAAAATACGTTCCGAGATAATTTCCTAATCTTTCTTTGTTGGTAGAAATATAGGTAAAAGTGTACTGATAATCTGCGCCGTTACTTACATGATTATCAATGAAATAAATAGGTTTTAGCCAATGAAAAATCTCTTGAAAAGCTTTGGCGTTTTCTGTATCATTTTTGATGAAATCTCTATTCAAATCAAAATTTCTGGCATTCCCACGAAAACCGTGTTCTTCTGGTCCGTTTTGATTAGCTCTTGAAAATTTTCCTCGTCTTTGCATTCCCGAAATATTGTAGCATTCTATTGCGGCAACTTTAGTGTTTTTTGGAACTTTTATTTTTCCTAAAGCCAAATCTCGCATTAGCATCATGGTTGCATCTATTCCGTCTGGTTCGCCAGGATGAATGCCATTGTTGATGAGAATTACAGGATTCAGAAATTCAAATTTCTTAGTTTTAGAAACATTGAAAATCACTACTCTAATTGGTTCTCCGTTGTCATCTTTTCCTTTTTCTACTACGGAAATACTTTCGAAATTTTTGTCTAAATCGTCATAGAATTTCACCATTTCTTCGTAAGTGGTGGTTTGATTTCCGTTGCCTTTTTCGTAAGGTGTTTTGAAATCTTGAGCAAAAGAAAATACGGTTTGAACAAGTAATAGTAGCGTGATTTTTTTCATTAAGAGGAAAATTTAAACGAAGATATTAATTTTATATCTTTGATAAAACTAAAAAATGAAAACATTCTATCTTCTTTTCGTTTCACTATTCATCATCAGTTGTCAAGAGAAAACTTTTGCTGATGATATTACTTTGGTTTATCCAAAAAACACTAAAATGAAAATTCAGGAGTTTAATGAAGATGGTAATTTAGGAGGCGATAATTTAATATATGTTGGAAAAATTATTCCAAAAATTAACATTCAATATTATGACAGTATTCTTCCAGAACCGCCACCTCCGCCTAAAAAAAATAATGAAATAGATAAATCTTTTAATGAAAGAAATAAGAAAGAAATTGATTCTATTTATTTAAGTAAAAAACCATATTTTAAACGAAATTTATTGAAAATTAATTTTTCTAAAGAAAATGAGCCTTATGATTCTTTAACAAATAAAAACCTACAAATTATTGTAAAACAAAAAGATACAATTCCTATTTATAAGCAAGATTATATAACTCATCAATTTAAAACGTTCAAAGCATTTCCTGTTTTTATTAAGAATATTTCTAACAAAACTTTAAAAATCCCAACAGAATCTAGAAGTGTGGCTTTTTATGCCTTTAATAATGAGAGAAAAAATTTCTATTATCTTCGAAATAGTAATTATAAAGTTTTTGGTTTAGAAACGTATTTCTATTCTTATTTTGAACTTAAACCTAATGAAATTCTAGTTTATGCTTATCCTTATTTCAAAAAAGGAAAAACGCATAAAGCTAAAGTAAAATTTTATGATGCGTCTTCCAAAGAATTTGACATTTCTATTGATGAGGAGATTATAAAAAATCAATATGATAGATATATTATGGATTATTAGAAATAAAAAATCCACAGAAATTTCTGTGGATTGGTATTTAAAATAAGGACAAGTCGCGACTTGTCCCTACGTTTAATCATTCAATTTCAAAACTGCCATGAATGCAGATTGTGGAACTTCGACTCTACCGATTTGCTTCATTTTTTTCTTTCCTTCTTTCTGCTTTTCTAGTAGTTTACGTTTTCTAGAAATATCACCACCATAACATTTTGCGGTAACGTCTTTTCTCAATGCTTTTACGTTTTCACGGGCAATAACTTTTGCACCAAGAGCTGCCTGAATTGCAATATCAAACTGTTGACGAGGAATCAACTCTCTCAGTTTCTCGCACATTTTTTTACCAATGTAATACGCGTTGCTATCGTGAATTAACGAAGAAAGTGCATCTACCATATCTCCATTAATCAAAATGTCCATTTTCACCAATTTAGAAGCTCTAAAACCAATTGGATGGTAATCAAATGAAGCATATCCTTTAGAAATTGATTTTAATCTGTCATAAAAATCAAAAACAACTTCAGAAAGCGGCATGTTAAATACCAATTCTACACGGTCTGAAGTCAAATAAGATTGGTTTACAATTTCGCCACGTTTTTCGATACAAAGTGTCATTACAGCACCTACGAAATCAGATTTTGTAATAATGGTAGCTTTGATGTAAGGTTCTTCTACACGATCTAGAGCAATAGGATCCATCATTTCTGACGGGTTATTAATCAAAATAGGAACATTCGGTTCTTTTTTAGAATATCCATAGTAAGAAACGTTAGGAACCGTAGTAATTACGTTCATATTGAATTCTCTGTCTAGACGTTCCTGTACAATTTCCATGTGAAGCATTCCTAAGAAACCACAACGGAAACCGAAACCAAGCGCTGCTGAACTTTCTGGCTCGAAAACCAAAGAAGCATCATTCAGTCTTAATTTTTCTAGAGAAAATCTTAATTCTTCAAAATCTTCAGATTCAATAGGATAAATTCCCGCGAAAACCATTGGTTTTACATCTTCGAAACCATCAATTGCTTCGGTTGCAGGATTTGCCATAGAAGTAATGGTATCACCTACTTTTACTTCTCTAGCGTCTTTAATCCCCGAAATAATATAACCTACATCTCCGCATTTGATTTCAGATTTTGGAGCTTGTTTTAGTTTCAGTGTTCCTACTTCATCGGCTTCATAGACTTTATCAGTCGCCATGAATTTTACTTTCTCTCCTTTAGAAATTTTACCGTTTACTACTTTAAAGTAAGCTTCAATTCCACGGAAAGGATTATAAACAGAGTCAAAAATCAGAGCTTGAAGCGGTGCATTTTCGTCACCTTTTGGCGCAGGAATTCTTTCTACAATTTGTTCAAGCAATTCATGAACGCCAGCTCCTGTTTTCCCAGAAACACGCAAAACATCTTCTGGTTTACAGCCGAGAAGATTTACGATTTCATCTGTAACTTCTTCCGGATTAGCAGAAGGTAAGTCAATTTTATTCAAGATTGGAATAATTTCCAAATCGTTTTCTAGCGCTAAATATAAGTTACTAATAGTCTGTGCCTGAATACTTTGTGCAGCGTCTACAATGAGAAGTGCACCTTCACAAGCGGCGATGGAACGAGATACTTCGTATGAAAAATCTACGTGTCCCGGTGTATCGATCAAGTTGAGAATATATTTTTCGCCTTTATATTCATAATCCATTTGAATGGCGTGAGATTTTATGGTAATTCCACGCTCTTTTTCCAAATCCATATCGTCAAGAGTTTGCGCTTGCAATTCTCTTTGAGAAACCGTATTGGTGTATTCTAAAAGTCTGTCAGCAAGGGTAGATTTCCCGTGGTCGATATGTGCGATTATGCAAAAATTTCTAATGTTCTTCATTCTTCTTTTTCAATGATTTGCAAAGATATTGATTTTAAGGTAAAATCCTAAAAATAAAAAACTCCGAATTGATTTTCGGAGTATATTTTAAAGATTTTAAGGATTTGGCATTGGTTCGCGACCTTTTGGTGGGCCCATTTTTTGTCTGCGTTCCATAAATTTTTCTCTCATTCTACCTTCTTGATTAAAAAGTTTAAGCACTTGTTGAGGTGTCAAGATTTTGAGAAACTTATCAGCATACACTTTTCTGTTGTTGAGCAGTTGTTGACCTAAGTCAAAACTTTGGTTCAGCATTTTCTTGGCTTCTGCATCAGAAAGGTTTTCTTGAGAGAAATCTGCTCTAAACTTATTTTTGATGGTTTTTTGACTTTCTAAATATTCTTTGAGAAGGATTTTAAAAGCTTCTTGTTTTTCAGCAGGAACTTGTAAATTTTTGATGGCCATCATGGTAGCCGCATCTTCCATCAATTGTTTTCTTTGCTCAGGAGACATTTGTCTGATGTATTCTCTGCGCTGTTCTGGTGTCATGTCTCTGAAATTTGGCTTTTCTTGAGCTTTAAAACTCATAAAGGTTCCAAAAAATAGAAGGATATAGATAAAATTTTTCATAATAGGTTTAATTATAAAGGTCTAAATAGATGTCGTGACTGGTGTTTTTTGATAATTCTGCCAATTCTTCTTGAGTCAAAGAATTAAGAAGTTGCTCATAATTTTCATCAGTGTTCTTAGAATTCACAATCTGTTCTGTAATTTCTGGGTTTGGGGTATGAGCAACTTCAATATTGTTTTCTTCAACAATGTTTGGAGATGAATTTGGGGTGTTATTTTGTTCTAGTTTTGGTTGTGTAGTTTCTACTTTGGTTATGGATTGAACTGAATCTTGACTTGGTTTAGAAAATTCGGTTTGGTTGGTTTTCCATAAGAAAGTAAAGCCAAAAATTAATGCTAAAGCGGCAGCAATAGAAGTCACCATAGAAAAATTGATTTTAAAAATCTTCGGTTGATGTTCTTTTTTTCTTACTGTTTTATTGAGCACATTTTCCTGCATTTCCTCGAAAGTGTTTTCGGGAATTTTGTAGGGTGTTTTTTTAGCTAATAGTTCTATATTAAAATCTTTCATTTTCTAAAATTTTTAAATTTTCTTATGATTCGTAGTTTTCTCTGATGTAGTTTTCTATTTTTTCTTTGGCGTAGTGGTAATTGGTTTTGCAAGTACTTACGCTCATTTCTAGAATGTTACTTATTTCTTCGAAAGGCAATTCGTCATAATATCTAATATTGAAAACTAATTTTTGTTTTTCTGGTAATGTCTGTATGGCTTTCTGCAGTAAAATCTGAATTTCTTCTGCATCATGTTCTGCATTTTGGGCGACTAAGTTTTGCATGTAATATTCTGCATCTTCGTCTGTTTTTTGCATTTTTTTCAATTTTGCCAATTGCTGAAGCGCTTCATTGGTAGCGATTCTGTAGAGCCAAGTGTACAATTTACTGTCTTGCTTAAATTGCCCAAAATTGTTATATGCCTTAATAAAAGTGTCTTGCAACACATCTTGCGCAAGGTCATGTTGCACAATTAACCTTCTGATATGCCAATAAAGCCGACTTTGGTAGGTATCCATCATCGCGCGAAGTCCTTTTTCCGAAGAATTGGGCTGTAATATCAAGCTGATGATTTCGTCGTCTTTACACTTCATAATTTAGTTTTCAATGGTTTGATTGTTCTTTTTAAGGAAAGTTAAATTTAAAAATTAAAAATTACAAAAGTTTTAAAAATAAAAAAACCATCCCGAATATCGGAATGGTTTTATATGTAGAATAAAGATTCTCTAATTATTCTGCTGCAGGAGCTTCTGCTTCTGGAGCTGCATCAGTTGCAACTTCTTCTTCATCTTCATCATCTTCTACCATTGCACCAGCATTTTTCATAGCATTTCTAGACATCTTCACAGCAGCTACTACTGCGTTATCTGGATGTAAGAAAGTGTATTGATCGTTTTTGATGTCTCCTACATATAATTTGTTACCAATTCTAAGTGGAGTAACATCTACTACGATTTCGTCTGGTAAGTTAGCAGGAATAGCTTTTAATCTTAATTTTCTGAAAGATTGTCTTAAAACACCACCAGCTAAAACACCTTTTGCACGACCGG
>DITA01000106.1:0-17905 GCA_002422665.1 Flavobacteriales bacterium UBA6196 | reverse complement strand
ACGCTTTCTTATCTGCATTATTCACCTAAGCCGATTAATGATGCTTATTCTGCTGATGTTTATGATAAATACATGGAAATGATAGACCCAGGAAAAAGATTTTTCCTGCAATCAGAAGTAGATGAATTCAGCAAACACAGAACCAAATTAGATGATTATCTGAACAGAGGTGATTTAACTTTTTATAAACTAACGGTTGATAAATTGTACGACAGAACCGCAGAAATCGAAAAATATTCTCAGGAAATCTTGAGCAAACCCATTAATTTTGAAGAAAATGATGAATTAATTCTGGAGCCAAAACTGAAAAAATATCCTCAGAATCAAGAAGAATTAAAAAACGAGTGGAAAAAATTCATCAAGTACAATATTCTTCAAGAAATAGAAACGCTGAATGCAAAAGAAGAAACGCAACGTGAGAAAAAAGACAGTGTAAACCGTCTGAAACTGAAAGATACCATTAAGTTAGAAATTCTTACACCTGCGCAGAAACAAGTAAAAGCGACGGAAGAAGTAAAAGATCTGATGACTTCTATGTTTAAGAGATTCCAAAAACGTAAAAAAATGGATTGGTTCTCGGTTTACATGAACGCTTACACCGAAGTTTTTGATCCGCATACCAATTATTTTTCACCTCAAGACAAAGAAGATTTTGATGTAAACTTCGTAGGAAAAGTCATTGGAATTGGGGCAACGATTCAAGAAAGCAAAGGAAAAATAAAAATCGGAACATTGGTAGTTGGCGCTCCAGCTTGGAAATCGAAACAGATTTCAGAAGGAGACGAAATTCTAAAAGTTCAGTCTAAAAAAGGAGAAGAACCAATTAATGTGACGGGAATGTTGGTAGATGAAGCGGTGCGTTTTATCCGTGGCGAAAAAGGAACAGAAGTAGTTCTTACGCTCAAGAAAAAAGACGGAACCATCAAAGAAGTGAAGATGATTCGTGAAGAAGTAGCGATAGAAGACACTTTTGCGAGAAGTATCATCATCAATGGAGCGAATGGCAAAAAATATGGATTCATCAATTTGCCAAGTTTCAATGCAGATTTTGAAGATGCTAAAGGAAGAAATGCTTCAGACGACATAAAAGCAGAACTCATTAAACTAAAAGCTCAAAATGTAGAAGGAATTATACTTGATTTAAGAAATAACGGAGGTGGTTCTCTTACCGAAGTGGTAGATATTATGGGACTTTTCATGAATAACGGACCTGTTGTTCAAGTAAAAGATGGAAACGGTAGAGTTCAAGTGATGAGAAACAAACAAAATGACCCAATTTGGACTGGGCCTTTGGTAATCATGCAAAATGAACTTTCGGCTTCGGCTTCTGAAATTTTAGCAGGTGCGATGAAAGATTACGGAAGAGCAGTGATTGTTGGTTCGCCTAATTCTTTCGGAAAAGGAACAGTGCAGACTTTCGTAGAACTGAATAGATTTTTAAACAGTACAGATGATTTCGGCTCACTGAAATTAACCATTCAGAAATTCTATAGAATCAACGGAAAATCTACCCAGTTGAAAGGTGTAGAGTCTGATATCCCGATGAAAGATGTGTTCTCTTATGAAGAAATCGGCGAAAGATTTGACAATTATGCTTTACCTTGGGATCAAGTTAACTCTAGCAGTTTTACCGTGAGTAATCCAATAAATGTTGCAGATTTGGCTAAAAACAGTCAGTCAAGAATGGCTCAAAATAAATTTTATCAATTGTTATTAGAATCTGCACAATGGAGAGAAAAATTAGACAAAGAAGAAAAGATTTCTCTTAATCTAAAAGATTTTGAAGCAGTAATGAAAACCAGAAAAGCACAGATTGATAAATTTAAACCATTGATTAAATACAATAACGGATTAAACTTTGCGCTTCACGCAGACGAAGTTGCCAGAGGAAAAACCGATGAGGTTTTTGCTAAAAAATCTGAAAACTGGATGAAAAATCTGAAAAGAGATATTTACCTACAAGAAACTGTAAATATTATCTCTGAACTGAAATAAACATCTTTGATGTATTTATAACTCCTCCAAATTTTTGGAGGAGTTTTTTATTTAAAACGTCAATTCTATTCCTTCAAGTTTTAAAAGGGCGGCTTTTCTATTGACACCACCTGCATAACCCGTTAATGAAAGATTTTTGCCAATTACTCTGTGACAAGGAACCACTAAGCATAATTTATTTCTAGAATTGGCATTGGCAACTGCTCTTACCGATTTTGGGCGTTTCATAGCATCGGCTTGAGATTGATAACTTCTGTACTTTCCAAAACTGATGTTCTGCAATTCTTCCCAAACCTTTTTCTGAAAATCTGTACCCGTAAATTCTACAGGAACGGTAAATTTTGTCAATTTTCCTTTGAAATATTGGCTCAATTCCTTTTCTAGAAGTTTTAAAACTCTGTTATTAGATGTTTTGATGACGCCATAACCTTGCGAAATTTCTTCCATGTGCTTTTCAAAATATTTAGAATCTTCAAAATCGAGAAGAAGCAAGGCATTTTGATTGGCAAAAGCTATCATTTTACCTAGAGGAGTTTCGTATGATTTGGTGTACAGCATATTCATAATGAATGAGTTTTCAACAAATTTATGAAGAATTTTTGCGAAAAGAGGGTTTAATTTTTAAAATACTTTTTCATTTCATCAATTTGAGAATCGTTTTTCGTGAGAAGATGTTTTTTAATCAGCAATTCTTTTGAAAAAAACTATGGAAGTCTTATTTAGAATTAAAATAAATAAAGTATATTTGCTCCTCAATTAATTATAGAAATCTTGCAGACAAATATTTCAAATAAATTGTGCTGTTTTCCTCGAAATAAAAAGGGGAAAATCAAAGGTTATGATAACGAAAACTTGCAGATGCCCAATAAGATTATCGAAATGGGATTATTGCCAGAAACATCATTCGTGATCTTACATCAAGCGCCTTTTAGCGGTCCTCTGTACATAGAATACGGAGAAGAAAAAACGAGAGTTGCCCTTCGTGAAGAAGAAGCGAGATTTATTTTCGTAGAACCAGAAAATTAAACCAAAATTTCTACTGAAATTTGGAAAATTATATGCCGAACTCAGCAAAAAAACAAAAACATATTCTTTTGGTAGGAAATCCCAATGTAGGAAAATCTACCATCTTCAATTTGCTTTGTAACAAAAACCAAAAAACTGGCAATTACGCTGGCGTTACTGTTGCTTCACACGAAGGAACTTACCTATATAAAGAGGAAGAAATAGAAATTGTAGATTTGCCAGGTTCTTACAGCATTTATCCCACTTCTGAAGACGAAGCTATTTTCACCAAATATCTTATTGAAGAACAAGAAAAATACAGCGGTGTAATTTACATTGCAGATGCGCTGAACCTTAAAAGAAGCTTACTGCTTTATCAGCAAATTAAAGATTTGGGAATTCCTGTTTTGATGGTGATTAACCAAGTAGATTTGGCGGAGAAAAGAGGTTTACACATTGATTCTAAAAAACTGAACGAACTTCTTGGTCAAAATATTTTAGAAACCAATGCCAAAAAAAATATCGGTATTGAAGAAATAAGAGAATCTATTTTTAAAGATGAATTTTCGGTTTCGGATAAGCCTTATTTTGATATCCCTTCGGAAAATTTAGGATTGGTTTTCAAGATTTCAAGACAAATTGAAGAGAATAATTTCTATAAAGTTTGGACACTTATTGCTGCAGATACTTATCTCGGCAAATTAGAAAGTGTAAAAACACAACTGAATCAAGAAGACAGAAAATGTATGGTTCCGAAGCGTTTACAAGTGCAGGAAACCATCAGAAGATACCAACAAATAGACGGAATTATCTCTCAAACGATTTCTAAAAAACCTCAGTTCAAGGAACTTCTCACCGAAAAATTAGACAAAGTTTTAGTACATCCTGTTTTAGGATATTTGGTTTTTGGGATTATTTTACTCACCATTTTCCAAAGTGTATTTTTCATCGCAGAATATCCTATGAATTGGATTGATGCCGCTTTTGCTTGGTTGTCTGAAACTTCTAGAACTTGGCTTCCAGAAGGTCCATTGAATTCATTAATTTCAGACGGAATTATCCCAGGAATTGGCGGGATTGTCATTTTTGCACCACAAATCGGGATTCTTTTATATTTCTTGTATTTATTAGAAGATTCTGGTTACATGGCAAGAGTTATTTTCTTGATGGACAGATTCTTACGACCGTTTGGTTTAAACGGAAAAAGTATTGTACCATTGGTTTCGGGAACAGCTTGTGCCATTCCTGCAATTATGAGTACCAGAAACATCGAAAACGTAAAAGAGCGACTCATCACGATTCTGATTACTCCTTTTATGACGTGTTCTGCAAGACTTCCGGTTTACAGTATCATTATTGCGCTTATATTTACTGATGGAACTTTCTTTGGTGTAAAATATAAAGCGATTGCGCTTCTGGGAATGTATTTCTTAGGATTTGCGACTTCGCTTATAGCCGCATTTATTTTAAAATATTTCATTAAAAATAAAGGAAAAACCTTCTTGGTAATGGATTTGCCAACGTATAAAATGCCGCTTTGGAAATATGATTTCAAATTGGTTTTAGGTAAAGTTTGGGAATTCATTACTGGAGCTGGAAAAATCATTTTGGCGGTAAGTGTGATTCTTTGGTTTTTAAGTTATTTCGGACCGAAAGATGATTTCCATATTTTAGAACATCATTCAGATGTTAAATTAGAAAATTCTTATTTGGCTAAAATCGGGAAGCAAATGGAACCTGTGATTTCGCCATTGGGTTACGATTGGAAAATGGGAGTAGGAATTCTTACTAGTTTTGCAGCGAGAGAAGTGTTTGTTGGCACAATGTCAACGCTTTACAGCCTTGATGATGATGCTCCAGAAAAATCGGTCATCGAAAAAATGAGAAGTGATGTAAAACCGAATGGCGAAAAAGTATTCAGTTTTGCAACCGGACTTTCCATACTTATATTCTACGCTTTTGCGATGCAATGTATTTCTACGATTGCTGTAGTCTACAGAGAAACAAAATCTTGGAAATGGACGGCGATTCAGTTGGTTTTCATGTCTGGTTTAGCTTATCTAGCTTCCATGTTGGTTTACCAATTTTTCAAATAAAAAAACTGCTTTTAAAAGCAGTTTTTCATTTTATTCAGCTACGAAAACGCGTTTCGCCAGTTCTTGATCAAAAAGATACAAAGCAGAAGGATTGTCTTTCACCATTTTAATTTTCGAAATCAATTGAGAAGCATTGGCTTCTTCTTCTACCTGTTCATTTACAAACCATTGTAAGAAAGCTGCAGTAGAGTAATCTCCTGCATCATTAGCTGCTTTTACAATGTCAAAAATACTTTTGGTTACTAATTTTTCGTGCTCTAAAGCTTTTTCAAAAATTTCTAAAGCATCTTTGAAATCATGAGGAGGTTGTTTTACTTCTTGTAGCACAATTCTTCCACCGATATCGTTCAAATAATCAAAGAATTTTTCTGAGTGCATCAGTTCTTCCTTAGACTGAACTCTGAAATAATTGGCAATTCCGTCTAAATCTTGTTCTAGAAACCAAGCGCTCATCGATAGATACAATTGCGCCGCATATTGTTCTTTTGCAATTTGCTGATTGAGCAAATCAAATATATAATCTCTGTTCATAATAAATGAATTTATTCAAAGATAAGAAAGAAATGTGATTTAAGTTTAAGAAATTTTATCTCTTCCTGGGCATTTTTTACATCTTTTCCCTTTCTTAAATTTCTTGCAACATTTCTTTTTACCACAATATTGTTCGTAGTTTTTGCTCTCCAAATTTGGAACAACAAGATTGAAATAAGGGTTAGTTCTGAAATCCATGAGACAAAATTAATCTTTATTTAGAATAGTTCAAAATAATTATGTAATTTTGTGATAAGATTTTTGTCATGGAAAGTTTAGTCCTTCAATACGTTATCATTTTTGCAGCTTTATTAGCGGCATCTTATTCTATTTATAAAATCATTAAAAAAACTTTTTCTCCAAAGAAATTCGATAGTAAAAGAACGCATTGCGATAAAGATTGCGGCTGTTCTTAATATTAAAAAAAATATGGGTTGTGCTTCTTATTAAAAAAAGACTGATAATTTATTGAAACGCAAAGGCGCAAATCAAATTAATTAACAAATACTGAATTAATAAGGCGCAAGAAAATCAGAGATTTTCAATTTTTTAACGAAGTTAACTTTTGCGTCTTAAAAACATAAAATATTAAAAATTAGTGATTTGCGCCTTTGCGTTAAAATCCTAAATATACAAATGACTATAATTACCGAATTCTATAAATAGGATATTGATTTACAGTACCTTCGTAATATTCTGAATTTTTATACACCCAATCTAATTGCGCAGCTCCATCTTGTGCAAATTTAGCATCTGAAGCTTTTTTCAGTTCAAAAGCGGTTTTTAACGCTTTGTTGGTTTTCAATAATTCTGCTGCAGTATCTTCGAAAACGTAGTCAGAAAAATACTCTTTTTGCCCCAAAATTCCATCAAAATAGTTCCAGTTAAAGTAAGAATCTACAGCTTCTGGTTCTAGCGTTTCTAAAAGGAATTTCACGCCAGATTGTTTTGTAGAAACCAAATAATCTCCTTTTCTAAATTTTTTAGTCTTTAATTCTGATGAAACTTGAGTATCGAAATGCAAGTAATGACCTTCGTAAGGATTTTTTACGGTTTTAAAATCTACAATTTTATAAGACTCAACTGTTATCAAAGAATCTGATTGTAATTCTTTGATTTTGATTTGATTGCGTTTTAAATTTTCTATGATTTTCCCTTCAGATTTTGGAATCACATAATAAGTTGGGATTGTAATTTCTTTATCAGATTTATAAGTATCAAAGAATTTTACTTTTCTGGTGAAAGGTTTATTTCTGTCGTAGAAGAGTCTTGGTTTCCCTGAAATTTCGCTTGGTTTTTTCCCAGCTTCATAACCTTTGAAATCAATAAATTTATATTTTGTGCTATCTAATTTCCAACGAATTGTATATTTATTTTTTGGTTGATAATTCGTGAGTTCTTCCATCGTTTTTTTAGAAATATCCAAGTAATTTTCATCCACAAAATTGATGGAATTTCTCATGTATTCGTACGTTGCTTTTACGCGGTCTTGGTAAGGTTTTAGCATGTGCGTTTCTGCTACAGTTCCGGGAATGTTGAAAAGGGTAGTGTAACCTGTTGCATAACGAGGAGAATCCATAAATGCTGGAAATCCTTCATCTGGAGAATCTCCGTGAATATTGACGTAAGGAACGTTCAAAATTTTAGATTTCTCCATATTTTGAATCAGTTTCGGTTGCATTTCTTGATGAAAATACGTTCCGAGATAAGTTCCCAATCTTTCTTTATTGGTAGAAATATAAGTAAAAGTGTATTGATAATCTGCGCCGTTACTTACATGATTATCAATAAAAAAAATCGGTTTTAGCCAATGAAAAATCTCTTGAAAAGCTTTGGCATTTTCTGTATCATTTTTGATGAAATCTCTGTTCAAATCAAAATTTCTGGCATTTCCTCGGAAACCGTGCTCTTCTGGTCCGTTTTGATTGGCTCGTGAGAATTTTCCTCGTCTTTGCATTCCCGAAATATTGTATGCTTCAATTGCTGCAACTTTGGTATTTTGTGGAACTTTTATTTTTCCTAAAGCCAAATCTCGCATCAACATCATGGTGGCGTCTATTCCGTCTGGTTCACCAGGATGAATTCCGTTATTGATGAGAATTACAGGATTTAGATAAATGAATTTACTATTTGTTTTAGAGGTACTAAAAATTACCACTCTAATATGTTCTCCGTTATCATCTTTTCCTTTTTCTACTACGGAAATACTTTCGAAATTTTTGTCTAAATCGTCATAGAATTTCACCATTTCTTCGTAAGTAGTAGTTTGGTTTCCGTTGCCTTTTTCATAAGGTGTTTTGAAATCTTGAGCAAAAGAAAATACGGTTTGAAAGAGGAAAAGTAGCGTGATTTTTTTCATTGAGAGGAAATTTAAGCGAAGGTATTAATTTTATATCTTTGATAAAACTAAAAAATGAAAACATTCTATCTTCTATTTATTTCAATATTAATCATTAGTTGCCAAGAAAAAACTTTTGCAGATGATATTACTTTGGCTTATCCAAAAAATACCAAAATGAAAATTCAGGAGTTTAATGAAGATTTAGATGAATTTGGAACAGAAATAATCTATTTTGGAAAACATAATAAAAAAATTGATGTAAAATATTATGAAAATTCTTGCCCTCCTCCTATTGAAATAAATGAAACTGAGAAAAGTTACATACATCTATTACCATATTTTAGAAAAAAAAATTTAAAACAAGGAGAAACTTATTATAAAGAAATGTCTCAAGAATTAAATTCAAAAAATCTTGAAATTATAGTAAAGGTAAATGATACGATCCCACTTTATAAAAATAATGGCTTTAAAAACAAATTAAAAAAGTATAAAGCTTTTCCAGTTTTTATAAAGAATATTTCTTCTAAAACTTTAAAAATTCCTGTTACTACGATATTCTCATTTCTTTTTTTTAAAAACGAAAATAATAAATGGCAATCGTTAAGAAATAGCAGATATATGATTGAAGGGTATGGAAACGAAAATCATCCATTCTTCGAAATCAAACCTAACGAAATTTTAGTTTATGCTATTCCATATTTCAAAAAAGGAAAAACGCATAAAGCTAAAGTGAAATTTTATGATGCTTCTTCAAAAGAATTTGATATTTCTATTGATGAGGAGATTATAAAGAATCAATATGATAGATACATTATGGATTATTAGAAATAAAAAATCCACAGAAATCTCTGTGGATTGGTATTTAAAGTAAGGACAAGTTGCGACTTGTCCCTACGTTTAATCATTCAATTTCAAAACTGCCATGAATGCAGATTGTGGAACTTCGACTCTACCAATTTGCTTCATCTTTTTCTTTCCTTCTTTCTGCTTTTCTAGGAGTTTACGTTTTCTGGAAATATCACCACCATAACATTTTGCGGTAACGTCTTTTCTCAGAGCTTTTACGTTTTCTCTTGCAATAACTTTCGCACCAAGAGCAGCCTGAATTGCAATATCAAACTGTTGACGAGGAATGAGTTCTCTTAGTTTTTCGCACATTTTTTTACCAATGTAATACGCGTTGCTGTCGTGAATTAACGAAGAAAGTGCATCTACCATATCTCCATTGATTAAAATGTCCATTTTCACCAATTTTGAAGCTCTAAAACCAATTGGATGGTAATCAAATGAAGCATAACCTTTAGAAATTGACTTTAATCTATCATAAAAATCAAAAACAACTTCTGATAAAGGCATGTTAAATACCAATTCTACACGGTCTGAAGTCAAATAAGATTGGTTTACAATTTCGCCACGTTTTTCGATACAAAGCGTCATTACAGCACCCACAAAATCAGATTTTGTAATAATGGTAGCTTTGATATAAGGTTCTTCTACACGATCTAAAGCAATAGGATCCATCATTTCTGACGGGTTATTAATCAAAATCGGAACATTCGGTTCTTTTTTAGAATATCCGTAGTAAGAAACGTTAGGAACCGTAGTAATTACGTTCATATTGAACTCTCTATCAAGACGTTCCTGTACAATTTCCATGTGAAGCATTCCTAAGAAACCACAACGGAAACCGAAACCAAGAGCCGCAGAACTTTCTGGCTCGAAAACCAAAGAAGCATCATTCAACCTTAATTTTTCTAAAGAAAATCTTAATTCTTCAAAATCTTCTGATTCTATAGGATAAATTCCCGCGAAAACCATTGGTTTTACATCTTCGAAACCATCAATAGCTTCGGTTGCAGGATTTGCCATAGAAGTAATTGTATCACCTACTTTTACTTCTCTAGCATCTTTAATCCCCGAAATAATATAGCCTACATCTCCGCATTTAATTTCAGTTTTTGGAGCTTGTTTCAGTTTCAGCGTTCCTACTTCATCTGCTTCATAGACTTTATCCGTCGCCATGAATTTTACTTTCTCGCCTTTAGAAATTTTACCATTTACTACTTTAAAGTAAGCTTCAATTCCACGGAAAGGATTGTAAACTGAGTCAAAAATCAATGCTTGAAGCGGCGCGTTTTCATCACCTTTTGGCGCAGGAATTCTTTCTACAATTTGTTCAAGCAATTCATGAACACCAGCTCCTGTTTTCCCAGAAACACGCAATACATCTTCTGGTTTACAACCCAAAAGATTTACGATTTCATCGGTAACTTCTTCTGGATTAGCAGAAGGTAAGTCTATTTTATTCAAGATTGGAATAATTTCCAAATCATTTTCTAGCGCTAAATATAAGTTGCTAATTGTCTGTGCTTGAATACTTTGTGCAGCGTCTACAATCAGAAGTGCACCTTCACAAGCAGCGATAGAACGAGATACTTCGTAAGAAAAATCTACGTGTCCTGGTGTATCGATCAGGTTGAGAATATATTTTTCGCCTTTATATTCATAATCCATTTGGATGGCGTGAGATTTTATGGTAATTCCACGCTCTTTTTCCAAATCCATATCGTCAAGAGTTTGCGCTTGCAACTCTCTTTGAGAAACCGTATTCGTATATTCTAAAAGTCTGTCAGCAAGGGTAGATTTCCCGTGGTCGATATGTGCGATTATGCAAAAATTTCTAATGTTCTTCATTCTTCTTTTTCAATGATTTGCAAAGATATTGATTTTAAGGTAAAATCCTAAAAATAAAAAACTCCGAATTGATTTTCGGAGTATATTTTAAAGATTTTTAGGATTTGGCATCGGTTCGCGACCTTTTGGTGGTCCCATTTTTTGTCTGCGTTCCATAAATTTTTCGCGCATTCTTCCTTCTTGATTAAAAAGTTTCAGCACTTGTTGAGGTGTCAAAATTTTGAGAAACTTATCAGCATAGACTTTTCGGTTGTTGAGCAGTTGTTGACCTAAATCAAAGCTTTGGTTCAGCATTTTCTTGGCTTCTGCATCAGAAAGGTTTTCTTGAGAGAAATCTGCTCTAAACTTATTTTTGATGGTTTTTTGACTTTCTAGATATTCTTTTAGAAGGATTTTAAAAACTTCTTGCTTTTCGGCAGGAACTTGTAAGTTTTTGATGGCCATCATGGTAGCGGCATCTTCCATCAATTGTTTTCTTTGCTCAGGAGACATTTGTTTGATGTATTCTCTGCGCTGTTCTGGTGTCATTTCTCTAAAATTTGGCTTTTCTTGAGCTTTAAAACTCATAAAAGTTCCAAAAAATAGGAGGATATAGATAAAATTTTTCATAATGGATTTAGTTATAAAGGTCTAAATAGATGTCGTGACTGGTATTTTTTGATAATTCTGCCAATTCTTCTTGAGTCAAAGAATTAAGAAGTTGCTCATAATTTTCATCAGTGTTTTTAGAATTCACAATCTGTTCTGTAATTTCTGGGTTTGGGGTATGAGCAACTTCGATATTGTTTCCTTTGACAATATTTTGTGATGAATTTTGGGTGTTATTTTGTTCTGATTTTGGCTGTGTAGTTTCTACTTTGGTTATGGATTGCACTGAATCTTGACTTGGTTTAGAAAATTCTGTTTGGTTGGTTTTCCATAAGAAAGTAAAGCCAAAAATTAATGCTAAAGCGGCAGCAATAGAAGTTACCATAGAAAAATTGATTTTAAAAATCTTCGGTTGATGTTCTTTTTTTCTTACTGTTTTATTAAGCACGTTTTCCTGCATTTCCTCGAAGGTGTTTTCGGGAATTTTGTAGGTTGTTTTTTTAGCTAATTGTTCTATATTAAAATCTTTCATTTTCTAAAATTTTTAAATTTTCTTATGATTCGTAGTTTTCTCTGATGTAGTTTTCTATTTTTTCTTTAGCGTAGTGGTAATTGGTTTTGCAAGTACTTACGCTCATTTCTAGAATGTTACTTATTTCTTCGAAAGGCAATTCGTCATAATATCTAATATTGAAAACTAATTTTTGTTTCTCTGGCAATGTTTGAATGGCTTTCTGCAGTAAAATCTGAATTTCTTCTGCGTCATGTTCTGCATTTTGGGCGACTAAGTTTTGCATGTAATACTCTGCATCTTCGTCTGTTTTTTGCATTTTTTTCAGTTTTGCCAATTGCTGAAGCGCTTCATTGGTAGCGATTCTATAGAGCCAAGTGTACAATTTACTGTCTTGCTTGAATTGACCAAAATTGTTATATGCCTTAATAAAAGTGTCTTGCAACACATCTTGCGCAAGGTCATGTTGCACAATTAACCTTCTAATATGCCAATAAAGCCGACTTTGGTAGGTATCCATCATCGCACGAAGTCCTTTTTCCGAAGAATTGGGCTGTAACATCAAGCTGATGATTTCGTCGTCTTTACACTTCATAATTTAGTTTTCAATGGTTTGATTGTTCTTTTTAAGGAGAGTTAAATTTAAAAATAAAAAAATTACAAAAGTTTTTAAAAAAAAAACCATCCCGATATTCGGAATGGTTTTATATGTAGAATAAAGATTCTCTAATTATTCTGCTGCAGGAGCTTCTGCTTCTGGAGCTGCATCAGTTGCAACTTCTTCTTCATCTTCATCATCTTCTACCATTGCACCAGCATTTTTCATAGCATTTCTAGACATCTTCACAGCAGCTACTACTGCGTTATCTGGATGTAAGAAAGTGTATTGATCGTTTTTGATGTCTCCAACATATAATTTGTTACCAATTTTAAGTGGAGTTACATCTACTACGATTTCGTCTGGTAAGTTAGCAGGAATAGCTTTCAATCTTAATTTTCTGAAAGATTGTCTTAAAACACCACCCGCTAAAACACCTTTTGCACGACCGGTAATTCTTACAGGAACTTCCATAACTACTGGTTTATCAGCGCTTAATTGATAGAAGTCTGCGTGAAGAATTTTGTCTGTAATTGGGTGAAATTGGATGTCTTGTAAAACAGCATCAATTTTTTGACCATCTAGCTCAATTACTACCGTGTGTGCATCTGGAGTGTAAACCAAGTCTTTGAAAGATTTCTCAGTAGAAGAGAAATTGATTGGTTGCTCACCTCCATAAACAACACAAGGAACTAATTCAGCATCACGTAGAGCTTTGGTAGACTTTTTGCCCACGCTTTCTCTTTTTGTACCTTGAATTGTAATAGATTTCATTTAAAAAATATTTAAGTGTGTTAAATTTTTCAGGCTGCAAATATAGTGAAAAAAATTATATAATAAACTTATCACTAATTGATTTGTGCTCGTGTACCATTTTCATTACGTCTGCAAAAAGCGCTGCACAAGATAAAACCTTGATTTTAGAAGAAAGCTCTGACTTTACTGGAATTGTATCAGTTACAATAACTTCGCTAATCTGAGAGTTTTCTATATTTTCATAAGCTTTACCAGAAAGAACAGGGTGAGTTGCCATCGCTCTTACAGATTTTGCTCCATTTTTCATTAGAATTTCTGCTGCTTTGCAAAGTGTTCCGGCTGTGTCTATCATGTCATCAATGAGGATCACGTTTCTGTCTTTTACATCACCAATCAAGAACATTTCTTCTACTACATTTGCTTTTTTCCTTTCTTTATAAGCAATTACTACTTCTGCACTTAGGTATCCTGCGTAATTTTTCGCTCTTTTTGCGCCACCCATGTCTGGTGAAGCGATGGTAAGATTGTCTAAGTTTAAAGACTTAATATGATCTACAAAGATGGTAGAAGCATAAAGATGGTCTACAGGAATTTCGAAAAAGCCTTGAATTTGGTCTGCGTGTAAATCAATAGTCATGATTCTGGTTGCGCCGGCTGCAGTTAAAAGATTAGCAACTAATTTTGCTCCGATTGGTGCTCTAGGCTTATCTTTTCTGTCTTGTCTAGCTAATCCAAAATATGGAATCACTACAGTAATGCTTTTTGCTGATGCTCTTTTTGCTGCATCAATCATTAAAAGAAGTTCTAGAAGATTGTCTGCTGGTGGAAAGGTAGAGCCGATAAGAAAAACTCTTCCTCCTCTAACAGATTGATCTAGTACGGGTTCGAATTCCCCGTCACTAAATTCTTGGAAATTAATTTTCCCTAATTCTTGCCCATAGTGATTTGCAATTTTTTCTGCTAAATCTCGACTTGTTCTGGTGCAAAATAAATAGGTTGCTTGATCAGCCATTTTTACTTTTTTTTGTTGGGCAAATTTAAAAAAAATAAAACCACCTGAAAAATATCAGGTGGTTTTTATAAAAATTATTTTTTATTATTATGGGAAAGTTACTCCAGAATAAGCATTAATGTCAACCCAAGGCAATGTAGAGCCATAAGTTTTATTTATTGCGTCAATAAAAGTGTTTGCAATAAGTGCATATCCTCTTCCGTTAGGATGAACACCATCTAGAGAGAAAGCTCCTCCTGTTACAAATGAAGCTGTATATTTCACTCCATTGTATTGAATGCCTGAAGCGTTTCCTAGTTCTTTCATTTTTGAGTTTGCATCTACTAATGCTAGTCCGTATGCAGTAGCTAAACTTGAAATAGAAGCATTATATGCATCAGTAGCAGCGATTACTTTAGCCGCTTCTTTTTCAGTTAATACATATTTGTCCGCAAGTGGAGTTGCTGTTCCTCCTTTAACAGTTGTATCTCTTAGTAAAGTTAATGCAGGTAATAGTATTAAGTCATTAGCTGTGGTTTGTCTAAGAGAAGGCAGTCCTAATCCAGAAAGGTTTGTTAAGTCTTTGTCAACAATAACAGCACCATTAAGCCCATTATTAAAGTTGATTCTTCTTTGATTGAATTCTGCTTCAGTAATTAAGTTTGCAGCTTTTGCCTGACCTAAGCCAGCATTATATGCTGCGTATGCACCGTTTAATTGTGTGATTTGAGCAGCAGATAATCCTGTAATAGGTTTAGCAGGAACTGTTGTAAAGTATGGAATTGATGTTACGTAAGGAATGTTTGCAATTGCTCCTTTAGAATTTGCGTTTGTAGTTTTAAGAGTTGTAATGACAGTTTTAATAACGTTTGCAACCACATTAGGGTCAGAAATATCATTAGAACCGTAAGTAGATGGGTCTAAGTTTCCTTTTCTATCTACGCCTGAACCTCCAGAAGTAGCATAAGAAAGAACGTCATTATTACCAATCCATAAAGTGTAGAAACTTGGTTTTTGAGCAGCAGCGTCAGCTAAAACTGTTGTAGTTGCAGATGTTGCAAATCTTACGAAATAAGGGTTTGCTTTTCCTGCAGATAAGTTAGCCGCACTACCATATCCAGGTGTTACAAAATGGAAAGATTTAGCACCAGGTACTCCCATATTGTTAAAGTATTTCCCTGTACCACCAATAACGTCAAGGTTAGCACCTGGAGCTGAAGGAGTTGGAGAAAGAGTTTGACTTAGCGTAAGTTTTCCATAGAATTCTGTATTTCCTGAGGCAGCAAATAAGTCTTTAAATCCACCAACATTATTTGGCATTAATGGTTGAGTGAAAGTTTGTGTACCTCCTGCTAATCCCATTTGTTTTGCGATCATTGACGGAAATGATTCGTTTTGTCCGTCTAGATATAAGGCACCATCTCTGAAACCAGATGTTAATGAATTTCCTACAGATACAAATTTTGAGAAATCTGCCTTACCTGTAGAAACAGTCATGTTATTTACGTCTCTTTCGAAATCTGTATTACAGCTTACTAATGTTAAAGCCGAAATTGCGAAAGCTGATAATATTATTTTTTTCATAATTTTTTAAATTAAAATGCATTGTAAGTGAAACCTAAACCTAGATACATAGCTTTAGCTTTAGCTTGTCCTCTGAAGCTTAAGTAATCGTTGTTTACTTTTCTTGCTTCTGGGAATGATAAAGCGGCTGCTAAATCTACTCCTAACTTTCCAAATTTATATCCAAGACCAGCTGTTACTACGCTTGAGTCAAAAGATGGAGTTTCTGGGATGAAATATTTGTCTTCATATGGAGATTCATCAAAATAGTATCCTAATCTACCTGCTAATTTATCAGTTAGCATATATTGTGTACCAATTCTAAATGTTTTAGCGTTTTTGAAGTTTTTAGGAGATACTAAAACCGTTTTATCTGCTTGGTTTCCAACTTGAGCATTTTCAAAGTCTAGCGTTAATTTGCTATATCTTTCCCATCCGTGGTAGTTGAAATCTGCAGATACTAACCATTTTGGTGTGATTTTATAAGTAAGACCAATTGTATACTCATCTACAAGTGGTAATTCTGCGGTAAATGCATCTTGACCATCTGCTCCTACATTTAATTGAGGAGATGTAAGTACAGCTTCTGGTACTCCAGTGAAAGTTGCTACTCCGTTATCAGCTTTCATAATAACTGGTGAACGATAAGCAATACTTAAATCTAAATTACTGCTTGGTTTAAGATAGAAACCTAATCCAAAACCAGAACCTGTTGCTTTTTCGTCATTTATATTAAATGTTCCTCCTAGGTTGGTAACTGCTTTGTCCCAATCTACCATACCTTTTGCATAGATGTAACTTACACCGATAGAAGCCCAATCATTAAATTTATAAGAAACCATAGGTTGGAAATAGAAGCTTTTCAATTCCATTTTTTGAACGATTTCTCTACCAGTCCAATCATCTGCCCATTTTACTGTACTTCCGAATGGTGTAGTAACACTTAAACCTACAGAAACATTATTTGTAACTTTATATGCAATTGCTGCATATAGTGGTGTTCCCAAAGGGTTTTCTGTTTTGTAAGATTGTAAAGTTTCTAGACTTTGGTATTCTACTTCAGTAATTGCACCAAAACCACCCACTGCAACACTCAATTTGTTAGGAATAAAAGAGATACCTGCAGGGTTAAAAAAAGCTACACTCGCATCTTCAGTATGCGCGCTAGTGTGAGCCATTGCAAGCTGTTTTACACCTTGTAATGATACTCTAAAACCTCCTGCGTAAGAAAATACGCCAGCTAAAAGAGCTGTAGTTATTAAAATTCTTTTCATGTTAATTAATAATTATTGCGCCAAATATAGAATTTATTTATATATAAATGTTAAAATTATATTAAAAAAATTAAACAAAAATTAAATATATTTTATTATTTATCAATTTTTTTTTGAATCAAAAAAAATAAACAATTGAATATCAAATACTTGTTAAGTCAATTAAAATAAATTATTAAACAATCGTTTAATTAAAATAATATTAAACAATAATTATGTATTGCATGTAAAGCTTAAAAAATAAAATACGAATACTTTAATAAAGTTATGTAATATTTATTATTTTTATGTTAAAAATAAATAATGAATAAAAATATGATAATTTAGACTTCCTGATGATAGACTTATTGTTTTATGATACATTGTTTAAAAATTATACTAAATTTGCAAGAATTAAAATATTATTATGAGTTGTGGATGTAATTCATCCGGAGATTCTAAACATTCTTGTGCTACTAAGAGCGCTACAGGTTGCGAAAATGTCAATACCTGTGGGAATAGTTATAAATTAAGCGTCTTTGATTGGCTATCTACAATACAAGCACCTAAACAGAATAAGTGTAATTTTGTAGAAGTTAGATTTAAGAACGATAGAAAATGCTATTTCAATAATGTAAACCAGTTGCCACTTCATATTGGGAGCGTAGTTACAGTAGAATCTAATCCGGGTCACGATATAGGTGTAGTAAGTTTAACAGGAGAACTTGTTAAAATTCAGATGAAAAAGAAACATTTTTCTGAAGAGGCTGCCCTCAAAATTTATAGAGTCGCTACACAAAAAGATGTAGAGATTTGGCAAGATGCCAGAAAAAAAGAAGACCAAACAAAGATTCAGGCAAGAAAAATTGCTAAAAATCTAGGTTTGGAAATGAAAATCACCGATGTAGAATATCAGGGTGATGGCTCGAAAGCTACTTTTTATTATACCGCAGAAGGGAGAGTAGATTTCCGTCAATTGATTA
>DITA01000060.1:0-7024 GCA_002422665.1 Flavobacteriales bacterium UBA6196 | reverse complement strand
TCAAAGACTGAAAATTTTGCTTCGAGATTATTAAAAATAGTAGGTTGTAGATTAGGATTTCCACCGAAACTGATGTTTCCGTTTTGGTAATTGGTGTTATTTGGGTTAAGCCAAGAAATATTAGGCAGTTGAATTTTTCTGTTGTAATTCAGTGCAAAATAGACTTGTTTCCCAAAGTTATATTGAATGCTTGCATTCGGGAAAAGGCTGAATTTTTTAAAAGGAATTAGATCTTTAGTAAGTTTTCCGGTGGTTAAATCGATGGTTTTTCCAGAAATATCATAAGCTTCTGCTCTGGTTCCTAAAATAAAATCAAAATTCTTTTTCTTTGCTTGAATTTCTGCATACGTAGAAGTAGTTTGTCTTTGGTATTCTAAATTTGTAATGCCGAAAAAATCTGTGTCGTAGTTTAATTTTTCAAACAAACCACCGAAAGAAATTTTCCCTTCGTCTAAAATTTTAATAGGTTGCGAATAATCAATTCTGAAGGTCGCTACGTTTTGATGAGAAGTGGTTTCTATGTTATTGTTTTGAGTAGTAGAGTTGATAAATTTTTTACCATCAAGATTATAGTTTGAATCAAAAGTGTTATAACTGGCGTTCAAATCTAATTTTTTATTTTTATCGTCAAATTTTATTTGATACGTTGCGCTTAAATCTTTTCTCCAGTTTTCTGTCTCTCCGAAATCTTTGGTGGTATAATCGTCTATACTGTAAATGTAATTAGGCGCGGTTCCCGTTCTATTGGCTATAAAACCAGAACTGCTATTTTCGGTGTCATTATTATTATGGTTGATGTCATAATTTACCAATAATCTGTCTTTCCCAATGTTAAAAGTAAGTGCAGATTTCACAAAATAACCTCTATTCACTTGCTCCGAAAATACGTTAGAAACCTTGTCTATGATAGATTCTCTGTAAGCTTCTCTATAATTTTGCCCAAAATTTAATTGCCATCCAAAATACTTGTTTTTGGCATTTAATAGAATAGAATTATTGATTCTATTTCTATATTTTTCGTAATGGGTGAAAGCGTATCTCCCGGTGTAAGTTGCAGAAAGATATTTTTGTGCGTTTTTATTGGTGATAATGTTAATGATTGCACCACCAGAAGTAGCAGGAAATTCAGAGCCAGGTTGTGTTACAATTTCTACACGTTCTACAGAATTGGCAGGCATTCCTTCGAGAAAAGCTTGCAGCTGATTACCGCCAATATTTAGCGGTCTTCCGTCCATATAAACATCTAATTGCTTCCCTTGATACATCATACCTGCAACATCAGAGACGATAAGTCCTGGCAATTTTTTAAGACCTTCACTTACATTTCCGGTATTGAGATGAGCTTGTTCTGAAAAATCAAAAATAGTTCTGTCTGCTTTTTGTTCTACTGCTTTTTTGGTTTTGGTAAGGGTTACACCGTCTATTTGTTTCTCTTTTAGTGTTTCATTTTTAGTGTTTTGAGAAAAAACGAAAGTTGTGGTAAAAAGAAATCCAATAGCGATGATATAATTTTTTTTCATATTCATTTTTAAATTCTTCTATAAGACTGCAGAAACACTATTTTGTTACAAAAAATTTATTGCCAAATCGAAAATTGAAGTTTAATTAAAATTCCAATGATTAACTTTTTTTAAAAAAAAACTTTTATGCCAATAAAAAACCACCCGAATTTTCGAGTGGTTTTTTAGTATTTATGAAAAAAAGCTTATGCTTTTTTAGCTTCTTCAGCGATTAGATTAAGCGCAGAACCGGCCCTAAACCATCCAATTTGTTGTTCGTTATACGTGTGATTAGCAAGAATAGTATCCGTAGTTCCGTCTGAGTGTGTAATCTGAATTTGAAGTGGAGTATTAGGCGCGAAACCTTCTAGATTTAAGAAATCGAAAGTATCATCTTCTTGGATTTTATCATAATCCTCAGCATTTACAAAAGTTAACGCAAGCATACCTTGTTTTTTAAGATTAGTTTCGTGGATTCTCGCAAAAGATTTTACTAAAACTGCTTTTACACCAAGATGTCTTGGCTCCATTGCAGCGTGTTCTCTAGAAGAACCTTCTCCGTAGTTTTGATCTCCTACTACAATTGAAGGAACGCCTGCTGCTTTGTAAGCTCTTTGTACTGCAGGAACTTCGCCATATTCTCCAGTTAATTGGTTTTTAACTCTGTTGGCTTCTTTGTTAAAGAAATTGACCGCACCAATCAACATATTATTAGAAATGTTATCTAAGTGACCTCTGTATTTCAACCAAGGACCAGCCATAGAAATATGGTCGGTAGTACATTTTCCTTCAGCTTTGATGAGGAGTTTAGCACCTGTAATATTTTTACCATCCCAAGGTGAGAAAGGTTCTAATAACTGTAATCTATCAGAAGTGGGAGAAACAATTACTTGAACAGAAGAACCATCTTCAGCAGGAGCTTGGTAGCCGTTATCTTCTACGTCAAATCCTTTTGCTGGAAGTTCAGAACCTTTAGGTTCGTCTAGTTTTACTTGCTCACCATTTTGGTTGGTTAATGTATCTGTAATCGGGTTGAAATCTAATCTTCCAGAAATTGCTACGGCAGCTACCATTTCAGGCGAAGCTACGAAAGCGTGAGTGTTTGGGTTACCATCTGCTCTTTTTGCAAAGTTTCTGTTGAAAGAGTGAATGATAGAGTTTTTCTCTTGTTTTTCAGCGCCTTCTCTGTCCCATTGTCCGATACAAGGTCCACAAGCGTTGGTGAAAATTCTAGAATTTTCAAATTTTTTGAAAGTATCTATCAGGCCATCTCTTTCTGCGGTAAATCTTACTTGTTCAGAACCTGGGTTAATTCCTAAAATAGCTTTTGGTTTTACGCCTTTTGCTACCGCATCTTCTACAATAGAAGCTGCTCTAGATAAATCTTCGTATGATGAGTTGGTACAAGAACCAATTAAAGCCCATTCTATATCTAGAGGCCAATCATTGGCAATAGCTTTATCTCTCATTTCAGCAACTGGAGTTGCTAAGTCTGGAGTAAAAGGACCATTAAGGTGTGGAGTTAATTCAGAAAGGTTAATTTCAATTACTTGGTCGAAATATTTTTCTGGTTCTGCATACACTTCAGCATCACCAGTTAAGTGTTCAGCAATTTTATCGGCAGCATCTACTACTTCTTGTCTTCCTGTTGCAGCAAGATATCTTCTCATAGAATCATCATAACCGAAAGTAGACGTGGTAGCGCCAATTTCTGCACCCATGTTACAGATAGTTCCTTTTCCTGTTGCAGAAAGAGATACAGCTCCTTCTCCGAAATATTCTACAATAGCACCAGTTCCACCTTTTACAGTAAGAATTCCTGCTACTTTTAGGATTACGTCTTTTGCTGAAGTCCAGCCATTGAGTTTACCAGTAAGTTTTACACCAATTAATTTTGGCATTTTAAGTTCCCAAGCCATTCCTGCCATTACGTCTACTGCATCTGCTCCTCCAACTCCAACTGCTACCATTCCTAATCCACCTGCATTTACAGTGTGAGAGTCAGTACCAATCATCATTCCACCAGGGAAAGCATAATTTTCTAAAACAACTTGGTGAATAATACCTGCTCCTGGTTTCCAGAAACCAATTCCGTATTTATCACAAACTGAACTTAGGAAGTTGAAAACTTCATTGTTTTTATTTAGTGCTTCTTGTAAATCTTTATCAGCTCCAATTTTAGCTTGAATTAAGTGATCAGCGTGAACTGTAGAAGGAACGGCAACTTTAGCTTTTCCGGCTTGCATAAACTGTAAAAGTGCCATTTGTGCAGTTGCATCTTGCATTGCAACTCTATCCGGAGCGAAATCTACATATGAGTTTCCTCTTTCGTAAGTTTCTGTTGCGTTACCTTGCCAAAGGTGAGCGTAAAGAATTTTTTCTGAAAGTGTAAGAGGTTTTTGTACTGCTTGTCTTGCTGCAGCAATTCGTCCAGGGTAGCGCTCGTACACTTTTTTGATCATGTTGATGTCGAATGTCATATCTATTTATTTTTTGTTTAAAGTTTGCATTTGGTATTCAAATGACAGGATAATGATGTTATTATTCTCCATCAAATTCTATTCCTACAGAATTGATAAAATATTAAAATAGTCTATGGTTTGAATTTTTAATACCTATTAATTCACATTTGAAATTGAATTTTATTTAAAGCTAAAATTAATATTATTTTGTGAAATGTAATATTTTATGATAAAAAAAATTGGAAGACTTCTCAAGAAATCTTCCAATTTATATTTAAAAAGCCTTTCGACTTTAGTTTACAATTTATTAAAAATGGCCAACAGTTACCAATTCTTTAATTGATGGAACGAAAGTCGTTAAGTTGATTCCTTCAACAGCTGTTTTGTACTCGTCAATACTTGGAATGCGACCTAAGATTGCAGATAATACTACAACTGGAGTAGAAGCCAATAGAGATTCTCCTTTTTTACGGTCAGAATCTTCTACTACTCTTCCTTGGAAAAGGCGAGTAGAAGTTGCCAAAACAGTGTCTCCTTTTTCCGCTTTTTCCTGGTTACCCATACAAAGATTACATCCTGGGCGCTCTAAGTACATCATATTTTCATACTGTGTACGAGCTTCGCCTTTTGGAGCGGCATCGTTAAATTCAAAACCTGAATATTTTTCAAGTAATTCCCAGTCACCTTCAGCTTTTAATTCATCAATGATGTTATAAGTAGGAGCGGCTACAACAAGTGGTGCTTGGAATTCTACTTTACCATTTTGTTTTTCAAGATTTCTCAACATTTGAGAAACGATTTTAAGGTCACCTTTGTGAACCATACAAGAACCTACGAAACCAAGGTCAACTTTTTTCTCACCTCCATAATAAGTAAGGTCTCTAATGGTATCGTGAGTATATCTTTTAGAAACGTCTTCGTTGTTTACATCTGGGTCTGCAATCATTGGTTCAATGATTTGATCTAAATCTACCACAACTTCAGCGTAATATTTAGCATTAGCATCTGGAGTTAAAGCAGGTTTGTCACCAGTTCTGATTTCCTCAATTCTCTTATTTGCTTTGTTGATTAATCCTTGTAGAACGTGATTTTTATTGTCCATTCCTTTATCAATCATAATTTGGATTCTGCTTTTCGCAATTTCCAATGATTCAATCAAAGTATCGTCTTCAGAAATACAGATAGAGGCTTTCGCTTTCATTTCTGCAGTCCAGTCTGTGAAGGTAAATGCTTGGTCGGCAGGAAGCGTTCCGATATGAACCTCAATAATTCTACCTTGGAAAACGTTTTCTCCGTCAAATTGCTTCAACATCTGAGCCTGAGTTGCATGAACTACATCACGGAAATCCATGTGCTTTTTCATCTCTCCTTTGAAAGTAACTTTTACAGATTCAGGAATCGGCATTGAAGCCTCACCTGTTGCCAAAGCTAAAGCTACCGTTCCAGAGTCAGCGCCGAAAGCAACTCCTTTAGACATTCTTGTGTGAGAATCTCCTCCGATGATGATTGCCCATTCGTCTACTGTAATATCGTTAAGAACTTTGTGAATAACGTCTGTCATGGCGTGGTATTCACCTTTCGGGTCACGAGCTGTGATAACCCCGAAATCGTTCATAAATTTCATTAATTTAGGAATATTAGCCTGTGCTTTTTTATCCCAAACTGAAGCAGTGTGACAGCCTGATTGATACGCTCCATCTACAATTGGAGAAATCACCGTTGCTGCCATAGATTCTAGTTCTTGAGCGGTCATTAAACCTGTAGTATCTTGAGAACCAACGATATTTACTTCAACTCTCACATCAGAACCAGCGTGTAAAACTTTACCTTCTGGAACGCCTACTGCATTTCTGTTGAAGATTTTTTCAACAGCGGTAAGTCCTTGTCCTTCGATAGAAATTTCTTTTGATGGAGCGAAAACTGTAGGAGCTGTAATTCCTAAAGTTTTAGCTGCAAATGTTTGGATTTTTTTACCAAAAACGATAGCATAAGAACCACCAGCTCTTATAAATTCTAATTTTTGAGGAGTAAATGATTTTGAAATATCTTTCAATTCAGTTTCTCCATTGTATAATTTTTTCTCTTTTGTATTAATTGTAAGAATAGTTCCTGTAGCAACAGAATATTTTTCTTCTAAAACAATATCACCATTTTCATTACGGACAGGGTTTCCGTTTTCGTCAATTTTTTTTACCCAGTTTTGAAGGTCGATTCCTATACCTCCAGTTACATCAACTGTAGTTAAGAAAATTGGAGAAATTCCATTAGTTCCAGCTACAATTGGAGCGATATTTACGAATGGTACGTAAGGACTTGCTTGTTTACCAGTCCAAAGCGCAACGTTGTTTACACCAGACATACGAGAAGAACCAACTCCCATTGTTCCTTTTTCTGCAATCAGCATTACACTTGCATCAGGATGTTGAGCTTGTAAAGCTTTTATTTCTTCCTGTTGAGCAGGAGACATCATACATTTTCCGTGTAATTCACGGTCAGAACGTGAGTGAGCTTGATTCCCAGGAGATAATAAATCAGTTGAAATATCACCTTCTGCAGCGATATAAGTCACAACTTTAATTTCTTCTGGAACTTCTGGAAGTTTAGTAAAAAACTCTGCTTTTGCATAGCTTTCCAAAATATCCTTAGCGATTACATTTCCCGTTTCATAAGCTTCTTTTAAACGCGCTGTATCAGCATCATACAAGAAAACCTGAGTTTTAAGAACTTCAGCGGCTTGTTTTGCAGTAGCTTCATCATTTCCTAAAGCCAAATCAAGAAGAACTTCGATTGAAGGACCTCCTTTCATGTGAGATAGCAATTCAAAAGCGTAAGTAGGAGTGATTTCTGCCACTATAGATTCACCAAGGATTATTTCCTTTAAAAACTTAGCTTTTACACCAGCTGCACTAGTTGTGCCCGGTAAAGTATTAAAGATAAAAAAGTTAAGAGAATCAGCTCTGTACTCATTTGCTGTATCTTTAATTTGCTCAATAATTGCGCTTAGTAATTCTGCACTGTCAATAGGTTTTGGGTGAAGACCCTGTGCTTTTCTTTCTTCGATTT
>DITA01000047.1:68422-74460 GCA_002422665.1 Flavobacteriales bacterium UBA6196 | reverse complement strand
ATGTAGACCAATATCCTGATATTGCAGCTCAATATAACGTGAGAGGCGTTCCTACACTTGCTCTTTTTAAAAAAGGCGAAATGCTTTGGAGAGAAAGTGGCGTACATGATGTAAATACTTTGGTGAATCTCATCAATCAACACAAATAATCTCATTTATGAGTAATTTTCCTGTTTATAGCGCTTGCGATTTAATTTCTACTGAAAATTCAGAAAGTGAAATCGTAGTTCATGAATTGCAAGATTTATTGACAGAAAAAAGTTTTATTCCAGAAAAACCTCATCGTCACACTTTTCACCAGATTCTGTACGTAGAAGAAGGCGCTGGAATTCATAAAATAGATTTCGAAGACTATTCTATAGATTCTCCCATCATCTATTTTATTTCTGCGGGACAAGTACATGATTTGAATTTCAAAAAACAAGTGACCAAAGGTTATTTGATTAATTTCAATGCAGAATTTTTCACTTCATTTCTCGCAAAATCTCATTGTATAGATAAATTGCCTTTTTTCAGAATTAATGGAAACTTCACTTCTTATCAAATCAAAAAAGACAAAGCTGAAGAACTCAAAGAAATTTTTGACAAAATTAATTTCGAATACAAACAACAAAAAAGAAAATCCGAAGATTTAATCAGAATTTATCTTCTCGAATTGTTTTACTTCATTTTAAACGACGAAGAAAATACAGACGAAAACATAAATATTACCAATCAAAGAATTTTAATCAATAAATTCCAAAAGCTGGTAGAAGAAAACTACTCTACCGAACATTATCCCAAATTTTATGCAGACAAGCTCGCGATTACTGCAAATTACCTCAATTTCGTATGTAGAACTTTCGCTGGCAAAAAAGCTGGAGAAATCATTAGAAACAGGATTATTCTAGAAGCTAAAAGATTGCTCATCAATACAGAGTTAAGCATTTCTCAGATTTCATTTCAATTAGGTTTTGAAGACAATTCTTATTTTACCAAGTTTTTTAAAACACACGCTAGAATTTCGCCTTCTGAATTCAGACAACATCTTAATAAATAAAAATTACCATTTTCCGAAGATTTTTTACAAGAATTCATTGCAATTCTTAGCATACCTTTGTATTGTAAAATTACATACAGAACAAACGCAAAACTTTTCATATTTTTTATAAAAACGCAACTAAAATCATAAAATTTTGTTGCGTTTTTCCTTTATAAAGCCTTTCCAGAAAGCGTTTTCTGACTTTGGCACGGAAATAGAATATCTCATAACAGCAACCCTAAGTTTTTCGAGGCAAGACTTTAGAAGCAGCCAAGAAAAATTTATTTAAAAATGTATAATATGAGAAAATTTTATTTTTTATTAGCCGCATTCATCGCACTAGGATTTAGTGCACAAGAAGCAGGAAAAGCTGGAGAATTATTAAAAAACGAAGCGAGCAAAACCGAAACTTCTGCAAAAAATGAAGCTTTTGGCAGAAATAACTCTCAAGATAAATCTTCAGTTTTTAGAAACGATAATGGTTTTAGAAATTCTACAGAAAAATCAAGACCTAATTATAATTGGAACCAAAACTACGCTTATGGTTACGCCGAAGTTTTCTTAAGAATTCCAGAGCAAGGTTACTTTAGCATAGAAATTGGCGACCAAAAAATTTCTAACGCTTCAGGAAAATTTAGATTTTTTGACTTGATGCCAGGAAACAACGTTATTTCTATCTATGAAAGAAATTTCCTAGTGTACAGAACTAGAATCAATATCAAAAACAACACCAGATTGGTTTTAGACTATTTTACACATCAAGGTTTATATCTTTTAGGAACTTACAACCTAAGAAACAACTACGGAAATGTTTGGAATGACACTTGGAACAGTCCTTACGGAAATGGAAACGGAAATTCTTGGGATCCTTATGATGATTATCAAAACGATTACGGATACGGAGACACTTACGGAAATGTAATGAGCGAAAGAGAATTCTCTTCTTTCTTACAAATGCTGAAAAAACAGAGTTTTGATGACAGAAGATTAGATTTCTTAAAAAGCCAACTCAATAGAACTGATTTCAACACGAGACAAATCAAATCTATTATGAAAGAGTTTAGTTTTGACAAAAACAGATTAGAATTTGCTAAGATGGCTTATAGAAATTGTGTAGACAAAAGAAATTATTTCGAATTGTACGACGCTTTTGATTTCGAAAGTTACGCCAGAGAATTGAACAAATTTGTTCAAAACCAAAGATAACCCAATCAATCATTCATATATACAAAAAGTCGGTTTCAGAAATTCTGAAGCCGACTTTCTTTATATGGAAACACTTCATTTAGTTCGGTTTAATCACCATCAAACCTCGCATTTCATTCTCTTGATATCCTGTTGCTTTATCATTAGGATAGAGTGATTTTATTTTCGCTAAGGTTTCTGGTTTTATATCTTTTTCGGAGCCATGACATTGCAAACACATACTATTAGTGGTAATTGGCGCATAAAAAACTCCGTTTTCCATCGTTGCTTTTAGTTCTTCTTTTTTGGCCAATTGTGCTTTGAACTGTTCTATAATTTTCAATTCAGCAGCATTTGCTGCGTTATCAGAATTTCTATTTTTATCAGAAACTCTTTTTATCGTCACATCATGCTGGTCTTCCAACTGTTTGGTAAGCGGAATGGCGTTTACATTACAAAATTCTAAAGCATTTTCGGCTCCTTTTTCAGAAATTTTCTGCGTAAGATTGGTCACCAAATTCTTTTTGGTTTCTTCGGCGATTTTTTTTAAATCAGCTTTCGTTAATTGTTTTTGCGGAATAATTTCCTTGGGCAAAACACCTTTATTTCCCGTTTCCTTGGAACATTGAATCAAAAATATTCCTGAAACTGCGAGCGTTAAGTAAATTCTTGTTTTCATAATTGTTTTTTCAAATTTGTGAATTTAATGCTTGACTGAGCGTAACTTTTGTTACTTTTACCCAAAGTTAATGAATTATGAAAAATCTTTTTACAATTATTCTGTTATCAAGTTTCGGTATCTTTTTCTCACAAGAAAAAGACATTTTGAAAGTTTTGCATACACAACAAACCGCTTGGAATAATGGCGATATTGAAAATTTCATGAATGGATATTGGAAAAATGATTCACTCCTTTTTATCGGTTCAAAAGGACCGACTTACGGTTGGTAAAAAACACTAGACAATTACAAAAAAACTTATCCCAACAAAGAAATGATGGGCGTTCTAGAATTTTCTGACATTCACGTGAAAATGCTAGGTAAAAAACATGCTTATGTTTTCGGTAAGTGGAAACTCATCCGTGCAAATGATACACCTAATGGAATTTACACCTTGGTTTTCCAGAAATTTAATGACGGCTGGAAAATTATTTCAGACCACACAAACTAGTTGTAGAATGGTAGAGTTATAGAGAAAAATTCATCTGTAATATTCTAAAACTCTCCTATTTTAAAGTCATCTGCATCATTTAAAAAAGGAAACTCTTTTCTGAAAGCTTCTAATTTTTGCAAATCTAATTCTGCAAAGATTAAATCTCCATTTTTAATAGAAACATCTGTTCCATCTGCAAAAAAACAATGGCTGCTTTCTTGATATTTTAAGTTATTTCCGTCTTCGCCTGTTCTATTTAAGGCAAAAACATAGGCTTGATTTTCGATTGCTCTTGCTCTATTTAATGTTTCCCACGCCAGAACTCTGGTTTCTGGCCAATTTGCGACATTTAGAATCACATCATAATCTTTTCTGTTTCTCGCAAAAACTGGAAATCTTGCATCAAAACAAACTTGTAATAAAAACCTGAATCCTAAATATTTCACCACTACTCTTTCTGTTCCTGCGGTGTAGACTTTATCTTCGCCGGTGTAAGAAAAAAGATGCCTTTTATCGTATTGATGGTAAGTTCCGTCTGGTTTTACAAAATAAAATCGATTATAGAATTTGCCATTATCCTTTACAGAAACGCTTCCTCCAATTGCAGCATTTTTAGTTTTGGCAAAATTCTTCATCCAAGACAATGCTTGTTCTTCTTCATCTGCAACTTCCTGAGCTTTCATGTAGAAACCAGTGGTAAACATCTCTGGAAGCAAAAACAAATCTGCTTCTAAATCCTTGAATTTCTCTTCTATCAAAAGAAAATTTTCATGTTTTTCTTTCCAAATAATATTTTGACTTAAACCGATGATTTTCATAATGCTTAGGTTTCAGAATTTTTAAAATATTTTATAAAATTATAACAAAAGTATTTTTTTTAACAAGATTACTATAAATTTGTCATTAGAAAAACAAAAATTAAAATAAAACTTAAAAATAAATATTCTTATGAAAAAATTAGTATTAGCATTCGCAATGCTGTTCGCAGGACAATTAGCATTTGCACAAGCATGGCAAGGTAAAGGCGACCAAAAATTACAAGTAGGTTTTAACGGTTACGGAAACGGAACTGGGATTACAGGAACTTATGACTATGGAGTTTCCGATGTTATTTCTCTAGGAGCAGGAGCTAATTTTTACTTTGACGGTTATGAAGACGACCACAAAGCTTTTGTTTTTGGTAGAGTAAATTTCCACCTTCAAGACGCTCTTAATATGCCGAGCAAATGGGATTTATATCCTGGTTTAGACGTAGGTTTATTAGGAAATACATTCGGATTAGGTGCACACTTAGGTGTAAGATATTTCTTCAACAATAATGTAGGAGCATTTATAGAAGCTGGTAACAATGGTAGCATAGGTTTATCATTTAACTTCTAATAAAAAATTCAACAATATTTAATGGAAAAGACGCTTTTTGGCGTCTTTTTTTATTTGGTACAGTTTTAGTGAGAGAGAATTATTACATTTGCATAACTTTAAAAAAATTAAAATTTAATGGAATTAGCAACGCAGATATTTCAGTTTATATTAAGTATTTCAATTCTCGTTATTCTTCACGAATTAGGGCATTTTTTACCTGCAAAATGGTTTAAATGCAGAGTAGATAAATTCTACTTATTCTTTGATCCATGGTTTTCTTTAGCGAAGAAAAAAATTGGCGAAACCGAATACGGAATTGGCTGGTTACCATTTGGTGGTTATGTAAAAATCGCAGGAATGGTAGACGAAAGTATGGATACAGAACAACTGAAACAACCTGCTCAACCTTGGGAATTCAGAAGCAAACCAGCTTGGCAAAGACTTATTATCATGTTAGGTGGTATTTTCGTAAACCTTATTTTGGCTTGGACTATTTACACTGGATTGAATTTATCTGTAGGTGAAAAATACCATGATTTAGCAAAATTTGAGAATGGAATTGCAGTTTCTGAAGAAGGTGCAAAAATGGGATTGATGAACGGCGACAAAATTTTAAAAATAGATGGGAAACCTGCCGTAAGAATGGAAAACTCTATGATTAATATGCTTCTTGCTAATGAAATCACAGTACTTAGAAACGGTAAAGAAGTTTCTTTCGCTCCAAAAGAAGACGGAATTGCTCATATTTTAGGCTCAAAAACGGCTAAATTATACATCACCAATAGATTTGCACCAGTAGTAGATTCTTTAACAGAAGGGCCTGCAAAACAAGCCGGATTACAAAAAGGAGATAAAATTGTAGCTCTTAATGGTAAAACGATTAGATTTTATGATGAATTGACTGAAGGATTAGCTGGAAAGAAAAACCATCCAATCACTATAGATGTTGTTAGAAATAATGAGGTTAAGACATTTAATTTAAATACTGATAAAGACGGAAAAATCGGTTTCAGACCAGATTTTAAACAAGCTGAAGTAGCTTTCAACAACACAGTAACCAATCAAGAATATAGCTTTTTACCAGCAGTTGGTAGAGGTTTTGAGAGAACTGTAGAATCTCTTACCATGCAGATTAAGCAGTTTAAATTAATGTTCAACAAAAAAATTAAAGGCTACAAAAATGTAGGAGGCCCGATTGCAATTGTGAAAATGATGCCTAAAGAAATCGACTGGGTTGCATTTTGGAGTTTTACGGCTATGTTTTCTGCTTGGTTAGCATTTTTAAACATACTTCCAATTCCAGGATTAGATGGTGGTC
>DITA01000047.1:0-68296 GCA_002422665.1 Flavobacteriales bacterium UBA6196 | reverse complement strand
GCAAAAGGCGCCAAAACCATCACAGTAATGTGGTGGTTTTTTGTTTTTATTTCATTTTCAATATTTTATAAAAGCTATTCCTGTAAAATTTCTCAAGTCAGTGGTCTTTTTGGTTAAAAAAGGCATACTTTTCGGCAAACTCGAAATATTTTAAAAAATCATATTCCTTTCTAGAATTTGAAAAATTAATATTAGATGTAGCAAATATCATCTCCCGAACTTATTTTGAAATTTAAAAAACTCCAAAAAATCTCATACCTTTGTATTTATGAAACAATTCTCATCAAAACGCAGTATTCAGATTTTAGGACACGTTCTTCAGCAATATGGAATAGACAAAATGGTGATTTCTCCAGGAAGCAGAAACGCTCCACTTGCTATTCATTTTTCAGAGCTAGATTCTTTTGAATGTTTCAGCATCATAGATGAAAGAAGCGCTGCTTTTGTAGCGATGGGAATGGCAAAATCTCTTAAGCAACCCGTTGCGATTTCTTGTACCTCTGGTTCTGCTGCTACCAATTATTATCCTGCCATTGTAGAAGCGTTTTATCAAAATGTTCCACTTTTGGTACTTACCGCAGACAGACCTACAGATTTTGTAGATTTATTTGATGGACAAACTATTCGTCAAAAAGATTTGTTTCAACAGCATTCTTACGGAGATTTTCAGCTTTTGGAAGACGATAAAGAAAATGCAGAAGAAGAGAACTTAAAAATCGTAAAAACAGCGATAGAATTGTGTTTCGAGAAACAAGGCCCAGTTCATATTAATATCCCGCTTACAGAACCTTTATACCAATACGCTACGGAATTGCCTGTTTTTCCTAGCATTGAAAAAACCATTCAGAAAAGAGATTTCGAGATTTCTTCTACCCTAGTTTCTGAATTTAATGTAGCTAAAAGAATTTTGATTTTAGCGGGAACACTTGACAAAAATCCTGAACTCCAAAGTTTATTGTCGCAATTTGTGAAAAATCATTCGGTGGTAGTGCTTACAGAAGCGAATTCTAATCTCTATCATGACAAATTTTTCAATCATATTGACCGATATGTTTTTAATTTCACCGAAGAAGATTTTAGAACCTACGCTCCAGATTTACTCATTACGATTGGTCAAAACGTAGTTTCTAAAAAAGTGAAAGAATTTTTGAGGAAAGCAAAACCTCAAAATCACTGGCATATTGATGAATTTTGGCAACCGAATACGTATTTTGCTTTAACTCAAGAAATCAAAACAAAACCAGAGATTTTCTTCAGTCAGTTGTTGAAATTTGCCAAATTAGAACCATCAGCTTATTTTAATCTTTGGGATGTTCTTCGTGATAAAAAAGATGCAAAACACGATGAATATTGCAAAACAATAGATTTTTCAGACTTTAAAATTTTCCAGATTTTAGAACAAAAAATTCCAAATAACTATAACATTCATATTTCTAATTCTTCGGCGATTCGCTATGCAGAATTGTTCCCATATTCACAAAATCACAACATTTATTGCAACCGTGGAACCAGCGGAATAGACGGCTCTACTTCTACTGCGATGGGATTTGCAATGATGAACGAAAATCCTACAATTTTGATTTCTGGGGAACTAGGTTTTTTCTATGATATTAATGGACTTTGGAACAATTACATTCCACCGTACACTAGAATTATTGTTATGAATAACGGTGAAGGAAATATTTTTAGAATTATTCCCGGACCTACAACTTCTAATGCAATAGACGAATTTATCGCGACCAAACATCAGAAAAACTGCGAAAATCTAGCCAAACATTTCGGTTTTGGATATTTTAAAGTGGAAGACGAAGATACTTTGTTAAGAGTTTTAGACAATTTCTTCAAGCCAGAAGCTAAACCAAAAATTTTAGAAATCAACACTGCTGACATTCAAAACGCAGAAGTTTTGAATGAATATTTTAAGTTTTTGAAGTAGGTTTTCTATCACAGATTTTTGTGCAGTTTTCAATTTACGTTGAAATCATTTCATTTAATCTCTTTTATAAAAAATTAATCTTAAAAGAAGATAAAAAACGTTTATAATCAAAACTGTTATTAAAAAATTAAAATTCACCCAAATACTCTTTTTCAATAAATCAATATTCTTAAGCGTCAAAGAATATTCATGTGATTTATAAAAATTAAACATTGAAAATAAATCTATCAGTAAAACTAAGATAGTTAAAATAGGAAAAAGGTATTTTTTAAATTTAAATTTATTCATATTAGTTTAGATTCCTACAGAAATCGAAGATTCGACGAAGTCAATGACAAAGTTTATGCTTATTTTTTCAGAAATTAAACATCAAGATAATCAGAACTTTCTGGTAAATTTACAATTCTTTCGATGGGATAAATAAACATATCATCAAAATCATTCATGGCGTTAATCAACTGAAAATGAGAAAATTCCTTAATATTTTGAAGCGTAATTTCGGTTTCCTTTATTTTCTTTTCGTGAAGCAAATGTTGGCGCATCACACCGTTTAACAGATAAGTAGTCGGCGTAAACCATTCTTTGCCTTTCAAAAAAAGAATATTAGTATAAGAAGTATCCGTAATGTGATTGTTTTTCACCACAATGATTTCTTCTGTTTTAGCTTTGGTTTTCATGCGTTCAAACTCCTTTCTATCCTCAAATTTGAAAGAATAATCGTAAGAATTATTTTCCACCAACTGAAAATTTTCAATTTCTGGAATCGCATAAGGAATGAGTTGTGTGGTGAATTTTTTATCTAAATCATAAACGATGCGCAGTTTGTACAAACCATCTTCATCATGTTCTAAATTTTTAAAAATTTTGGCCAAATCTATAGAACCTTCTTTGCCAAAATGTGCAAAAGTTTGGTTCACTCGTTTTTGATGGAAGTCTAGCAAAAAGGCTTTTTGGTCTTCTATTTTAATGCTTTCAATGAATCGGGACATAAATTTTATTTTTCATTTCTTGGTATTCATCTGCTAATTTACTCAAATGTGTAATTCCACCGCCACTTCGGAATGTTAAATTTTCACCGTTTTGTTGAATAAACCGAATCATCACACAAGAATCTAAATTCTCCCCATCAAAATAACCGCAAACTCCTGTATAAAAGCCTCTTTCATAAGTTTCCGCTTCTAAGATAATTTCTAAAGTTTTGGGTTTTGGAGCGCCCAAAATACTTCCTGCAGGAAGCAAAGTTTTCATCAAACTTCCTATTTTATTTTGAAATTCTGGTTTTACTTTTCCCGAAATTTCAGAACTCATTGTATAGAGATTTTTGTTTCGGGTTTTTAAAAAATCTATCCTCTGGAATTCATCTAATTGCACCCAATCTGCAACCATACTCAAGTCGTTTCTAAGCAAATCTACAACGGTGTAATGTTCTGCTTTTTCTTTCACCGATTTTTTTAGTTCATCTACAGCATTTGGAACAGATGCTTCGATAGTTCCTTTCATAGGATGCGTAAAAATCTCTTGATTTTTAATTTCCACAAAAGTTTCTGGCGAAAAAAAAGTAAAATTCTTTGGGAGTAAAACTTTATACTTTGCTTCAGATTGATAAAAAATTTCTTCTAAAGAAAGATTAGTTTCTATGGGCGTTTCGCAAGTGTAATTGATTAAATATGAATCTCCCAATTTCAAATGATTTTGCACGATTTCGAAGCCTTTTTGGTAATCTTCTTTGGATTGAGGAAAAGATTTCCAAGTTACTTCTTTCGTTTCAAACGTAAATGGTTGAACATTTTTAAAATTTGGAAAATCAACCAATATTTTTTGCGCTTCTAAATCTTCTTGACTAAAAATAAGCACATTTTCCATTAAAAAATCAATCACAAAAAAGAAAGGAACTTTCTGCAGAGAAAGCTCGTCCATTTCTGAAAATTTCTGTTCGTTGATTTTTAACATCGCGCAAATTTACAAATTAGAACTTGAGATTTCAGAATTTTTAAAATTTAAACGGTTTCTCGTTTTACGATTTTACGATTGCTCTACTTTACATCAAAAAACATTACTTTTGCAGCATGAGTCAAGAAAATTTACCAAAGGCAAAAATTACTTTAGACGAAGTAATCAATCAGTCTTTTAAATATTGGAAAGCTACGCTTTCGTTTCAGTTTGTGGTGACCGTTTTATATTTTGGGATAATTTTTATTTCAGGATTTCAGTTGGTGCAGTATTATTTTGGAGAAAAATTATATATTTTCACACCAGAACTTTTACAAGATCCTATAAAATTTAATTTAAAAATAAGAGAACTTCTTGCTACGGAAAACGGAAGTTATTTCCAAATTGTTTTGTCATTATTAAAAGCATCACTTTTTCCTTTATTCATTGGTCTTTTCAGAGTTTACACTTTAATTGATGATGGCAAAAAACCTAATCTGTCAGAAGTTTTAGATGGATACAAAGGAAGCAACTTCTTCAAACTTTGGGGTTATGCAATTTTCTGGAATGTTATTTTCAGTTTCGGGATGTCATTCTTTTTCATTCCGGGCATTTTATGGGTATTTCTTACTGTTTTTGTAGGTCCGTTATTGTATTTTACTCCTATGAGAATGCTAGAAGCCATCAACATCAGCGCAAAAGTAGCTTGGGCAAATTGGAAAATTGTTTTACCATGTGCTATCATCGCATTTCTCTTCAGTTATAGCGGATTTATCTTATTTTTCGTAGGATTTTTATTCACTTATCCTTTTTGGAATGCTATTATTTATATGCTGTTCAAAAGATTCTTCAGCATTAAATTTGTATAAAATGTAACGAAACTTTGAGAAAAATAACTAATTTTGGTATAACTCAATTGAAAAAATTATGGAAAATTTTACCGAAGTAAACCAACCTATTACACCCAAAAAGGAAATAGGAAGTATTCTTTCTCATGCATTCGAAAATTTTACGGGAACTTTTTTATATGCATTAGTCTTTGTAGTCATTTACCTTTTAGCGTATTTTATTTTTAATGGTCTGTTGTCTTTCTTGATTCCAGGCGGTGGAGATTATCAAAATGAAGTCATGAGAGTCATGAATGATTTTGTAGAAGACAAAAAGTATGACCTAAATGCTATTACAGAATTACAAAACAGTTTAGAAGCGGCCAGAACTACTGCCGTAATGATTTCTGAAGTCATTTCTAAAAGTATTACTTCGGCTTTATTGGCTCCATTAGTGGTAGGAATTATTTATATTTCTTATCAGTTCAATGCTAAGAAAGAGGTAGAATTTGGTGATTTATTCATTGGTTTCAGACAAAATACCACACAAATTATTATTTACGGATTCATTACTACAGCGCTTATTCAAGCTGGCTTAGAAATCAATATGCTGATTGGCATGTATCTTTCTTTTGCTTTTTTTATAGGATTACCGATTGTATTTTTTGAAAATACCTCAGCAATAGAAGGTATTAGAAAATCATTTTCTTTGGTTCATGCTAATTTTATCACCGTATTAGTATTGTGGCTTTTAGCAGGAATTATTGCTTCTGCAGGATTTTTATTTTGCTTAGTTGGAGTTCTATTTACCTTTCCGTTTTTCTTTACCGCAAGATATTCTATCTATTCGGCGATTTGTGGAGCTCCTTACGAAGTAAAATCTTAAAATTTTATAAACAATTTACAGAAAGCAACAGATTTTACTGTTGCTTTTTTTATTAAATTCGCATTAAAACAAAACAAATGCACCCAGACCAAATCAGCAATAACAAAATCCGTCAAGTTTTCATGTTGGCGGTCATTATCATTCTTTCAGCGATAATATTATACAATCTCAGTGATTTTTTGCCTTCCTTGTTGGGAGCCATCACGTTATATATTATTTCTAGAAGTTGGAATTTTAAACTCGTCGAAGAAAAAGGCTGGAAACCTTGGGTTGCTGCATTGGTCATTATCTTAATTTGTCTAGTTATTATTGTGATTCCCACGTATTTCACCATTGAAGTTTTAGTCAATAAAATAAGTGATGCAAAAGCTTATACAGAAAGTATTACTCAATTTTTTGAAAAAATAGAAACTTATATTCGTGCCAAAACAGGGTTTGAAATTTTAAGTGGCGGAAATCTAGAAAAAATCACAGGATTTGCTACGCAAGCTTCCAGTGCTATTCTGAATACTACAGTGAATATGATTAGTGTAATTGTAGGAATGTTTTTTATCTTGTACTTTATGCTTACTAAAGGAAGATTATTCGAAAGAATTCTTACTTCTATTTCTCCTTTAAAGAAAGCGAATGACCAAAAAATTGGAGAAAAATTCAGAAAAATGGTGATTGCCAATGCAGTAGGAATTCCTGTAGTCGCTCTTGGGCAAGCGATTGTTGCGGTAATAGGCTACTTTATATTCGGTGCACCAAGTCCTTTATTATTGTTTATCCTTACTTTTATTGGCAGTATGATTCCGATTGTGGGAGCAGCTATCATTTATGTTCCAGTTGGTTTATTTATGCTTGCAAGTGGCGACACTTTTGGTGGATTAGGAGTTTTAGGCTTCGGATTTATTATTGTAGGATTGGTAGACAATATTTTTAGGTTTACTTTTTTAAAAAAATTAGAAAACATCCATCCTCTTAATACTGTTTTTGGAATTATTTTAGGGTTAAAGATTTTTGGATTTTTAGGTTTAATCTTTGGGCCGATTTTAGTTTCTATCACTATTCTGTTGATGCAAATTTATGGAGACGAATTTTCTGAAGAAACTGAAGATTCTCCGAATGACATTGTTCTTCCCGAAAGCGAAACGCCACTTCAGCCAAAAATTGACATTGATATTTAAAAAAATGCAAGAAATTAACCCCGAAATACTAAAAGAAATCTGCGAGGTAAAAATGCCTTTTGGAAAACATGCAGGAATCGTTTTAGCAGATTTGCCCATTTCTTATTTAGAATGGTTTCACCGACAAGGAATGCCAAAAGGAAAACTCGGCATGCAACTTTCTACCATTTATGAAATAAAAATCAATGGTTTAATGGATTTACTCACTCCAATTCGTGGCGAAGTGAATTATGAAAAACCGAAGAAAAGGGTTTATAAGTTTTAGGACATGGAAATTTTATTTATAAGTTTTTTAATGCTGATTATTGGGCTCTATTTCTATAAATATAGTCCAGAAATTTTAGAAATTGAAAAAAAAGAAGCAAACAATTTTTTAAGAAAATTTTTAGCAAAATATACAACAGTTTTAATTTTAAGAATAATCAGTATATTAATAATGTTAACAGGTTTTTGGGGAATTACGTCTTTAATAATAAAGCAATTATAAATCAAAGGTTCCGTAGGAACAAAATGTGTGTAATAAAACTAAACCAAGAAAAGCGTTCCGTAGGAACGCAATGTCAAAAAAAACTAATATGCCAAACACTTACTCACAAATTTATCTACAATTTATATTTGTAGTAAAAGGAAGAGAAAACCTTATCAAAGAAAGTTTCAGAGAAGAATTACAAAAATACATCACAGGAATTATTCATAATAAAGGACAGAAACTTCTATCAATCTACGCAAATCCAGATCACATACATTTTTTTGTTAGTTTCAAAAAATTAGATATTTCTGTTTCTCAATTTGTAAAAGAAATTAAAACTTCTTCTACAAGTTTCATTAATGAAAAAAGATTCGTTTTAGGAAGATTTCATTGGCAAGAAGGTTATGGCTGCTTTTCTTATGCTAAAAGTCAAAAAGACATAGTAGTTCATTACATTGAAAATCAAAAAGAGCATCATAAAAAAGAAAATTTTAGGACAGAATATTTGAAATTTCTAAAAGTTTTTGAGATAGAATATGATGAAAGATATTTGTTTGAGTTTTATGATTGATTTCCATAAAAGTAGAATTAAAAGACATTGCGTTCCTACGGAACGCCCCAAATTTGCGCTATATATTCTTACACACATTTGGTTCCTACGGAACCTATTGAAATTGTTACTTTATATTTTTTTAACATTCCGTAGGAATGTAATGTGTGTAGCAAAATCCAGACATTAAAAAAGCGTTCCGTAGGAACGCAATGTCTTTTTTAAATTTTTTACCCTTTCAACGCTACAATCTCATCTCTCAATTTTGCAGCGGTGATGAAATCTAGATTTTTCGCAGCGGCTTCCATTGCTTTTTGTTTTTCGGCGATGAGTTTTTCCACGTCTACGCTTCCGTAAGTTTCGCGTTCTTCTGCAACTTGACGAATAATTTCTTTCTGCGTGTATTGAGAATCTGGGAAATCTTTGCTTCTTCCCACTAAATTTTCAGAAATTTTCTTATTGAGCGGAGTCGGAACCTTATTGTGTTCTAAATTGTACTGCGTTTGTTTTTCACGGCGATAATTGGTTTCATCAATTGCTTTTTGCATAGAATTGGTGATTTTATCGGCGTACATAATTGCTTTTCCGTTGATATTTCTTGCAGCTCTACCAATAGTCTGAACCAAAGAACGACGAGAACGCAACATCCCTTCTTTATCCGCATCGAGAATTGCTACCAGCGAAACTTCTGGTAAATCTAAACCTTCCCTCAAAAGATTTACACCCACCAAAACATCAAATAATCCTGTTCTTAAATCTTGCATAATTTGGATACGCTCCAAAGTTTCTACATCTGAGTGAATATAACGAGTTCTAATACCAAATCTGGTAAAATATTTGGTCAATTCTTCTGCCATTTTTTTGGTTAAAGTCGTCACCAAAACACGTTCGTCTTCTTCTACCCTTTTTTGAATTTCTTCAATTAAATCATCAATTTGATTCATGGTAGGTCTTATTTCAATAATTGGGTCAAGAAGTCCAGTCGGTCTGATAATTTGTTCAGTGTAAATTCCGCCAGATTTTTCCAATTCGTAATCAGCAGGAGTCGCAGAAACGTAAATCACTTGATTCTGCATTTCCTCAAATTCTGGAAATTTCAGAGGTCTGTTATCCATTGCAGCAGGAAGTCTGAAACCGTATTCTACCAAAGCTTCTTTTCTACTTCTATCGCCACCATACATTGCATGAACTTGCGGAATGGTTACGTGAGATTCATCAATCACCATCAAATAATCTTTCGGAAAATAATCGAGTAAACAGAAAGGTCTAGAACCAGGCATTCTTCCGTCCATATAACGAGAATAATTCTCAATTCCAGAGCAATAACCGAGTTCTTTTATCATTTCCAAATCCAATTCGGTACGTTCGTGCAAACGTTTGGCTTCAATTGGTTTTTCAATAGAATTAAAAAAGTCAACTTGTTTTACCAAATCATCTTGAATTTCTCTAATCGCTCCGTTTAAAGTTTCTTTAGAGGTCACAAATAAATTGGCAGGATAAATATTAATTCGGTCAAAACTAGAAGTTACGTTTCCAGAAATAACATCAAAACTTTGAATTTTTTCGATTTCATCTCCGAAAAATTGAACTCTAATTCCGTTATCAGCATACGCTGGATAAACATCTATCACATCTCCTTTTACCCGAAATGTACCTCTCGCAAATTCGTTTACACTCCTAGAATACAATGCATTTACCAACTTATGAAGAAACGCCGTTCTAGAAATTTTAGAATTAACTTCTAGCTCAATCAAAGATTTATTAAACTCTGTAGGATTTCCGATACCGTAAATACATGAAACTGAAGCCACAATTAAAACGTCTCTTCTTCCGGAAAGTAAACTTGCCGTAGCCGAAAGTCTCAATTTTTCTACTTCTTCATTGATAGACAAGTCTTTTTCTATATACGTTCCAGACGAAGCAATGTAAGCTTCTGGCTGATAATAATCGTAGTAAGAAACGAAATATTCTACTGCATTATCTGGGAAAAACTCCTTGAATTCCATAAAAAGTTGAGCCGCCAAAGTTTTATTATGTGCTAAAACTAAAGTCGGTTTTTGAACTTTTTCTACCACATTTGCAATGGTAAAAGTCTTACCAGAACCGGTAACACCAAGCAAAGTCTGATATTTCTCTCCGTTTTGTAAACCTTCGGAGAGTTTTTCTATAGCTGTAGGTTGATCACCAGTTGGCGCAAATTCTGAATGGAGTTTGAAATTCATATTTTAGAATAAAGAACAAAGATAAAAGAATAAAGACAAAAAAAAGAGCAGAAATTTCTGCTCTTTTAAAAATTATCTAAAATTCTGAAAATCTTGAATATAAAGACCTTTTGCAGCATTCGTAGGATTGAATTTTTGTAGATTTTTATTTTCAAAACTGCTGGTAGAAGTATTACCCATTCTGAATGACTGACCTGTAATAAGCTCTAAAGCCTTTTTCAAAAACGGGTCTCTTACATCGCCAAAAGCAGTTAAATTATTGAAAATAGAATAAGGATTTACTTCATAATTCGGAGCAATAAATTCTGGATTTACATCTTTGTCTTTGTTGTAATAAGAAAAAGTAATCGGTTGTAGTTGCCAGTTGTGCTTCGTATTTCTGTTCGCATAAGAAGTATAATCTTGAGCAGGAGAATCATATAAAGTGATAGAGCCTACAAATTTCCCTACTGTATCATAACCAATCGTTACCACATTTACATATTTTTTAAGACACTGAACCGTAAGTTCACTTGCAGAAGCAGTTTGGAAATTTACCAATACATAGACTTTAGTCAGATTAAGACTATTAATGGTTTGTGTTCCAGATTTTTCGGGTCTGTTATTCACTAAACTGTAAGTATTAACTTGGTTATTCAAATAATCAAAGCCGTCTTCGCTATTATGTTTATTATTAAAATCTAAAAAAACATACGGACTTCCGCTATAATTGCCGTTAATCATTCCTGCTAAAGCAACTGCCGTTTCCAGAGAACCACCTCCGTTATATCTTAAATCTAAAACCAATTCATTGATTCCATCTGCTTTCATTTGAGCAAAAGCAGCATTTAACTCATCATTATAATCTGCTTTGAAAGCATTAAATACCAAATATCCAATATTTTTAGTTCCGTACACTTTTTTCTCATAATAAGCGATTGGATTTTCGTCTATATCTGCTTGAGTAATCGAAATAGAAGAAGTTTTATCTGTGGTAATAAGTCCTGCACTCGTTAATTGTACCGTTGCTGCCAGAGTAACAGTTACTTGATTGTTATACAATAAGTCAGAATTATTAAGCGTTAAAGGAGAACCATTTACTTTAGTGATTACATCACCACGTTTTAAACCAGCTAAAGCTGCAGGAGAATTAGGAACCACATAATTTACAAGAGCAACTGCGGTAGTATTGGTATTGTCTTTCGGATAAATTCCTATATCAAAACCTCCACTTTTTTCAACTTCGGCAATTTTAGAAGAATATACTACTTCATTATTGTTTTCAATCCAAGAAAATCTATCAATGGTACCTCTTTGATAAAGCAAAGAATAGAAAAGCTTGTCTGGAGTTTTTCCATTTAAAAAATTAGCGTACGTGGTTTGATTATCATCAAAAGAATCTGCTAAATTAGGAACATTGGGTTGCCAATAATACCAAGAGTTCATCGCCTTCCAAACAAAATTATTGATTTCATCGGGCTTAGTAGTAGAACCAGAATCATTATTGTCATCTCTAGAACAAGAGATAAATACTAATGTTAAAAATAGTGCGTTAAATAGATATTTAAGTTTCATTTTTTTGAATAGATTTGTAATAAACTTAACGATAAATTTATGAAAATTAGTATAATAAAATCATTTTTGGGAGCAATCTTTATGGCAAGCCTCGCAATTTCTTGTCAATCAAACGTTTTGCCAAAGGTAAAAAACGCCACTTATTCTTCTTATTCTAATGCTGACCAAAAAGGATATTGGGTAGAATTTGAACTAAGTCATGATTCTATTGCACCAAAATCTGTAGTGCTCAATAATATTTTACAAGAAATTACTCCAGAAAATAAAACCGATAAAAAATTTAAAGTCAATGTAATAGCTCAATCTACCGCAATTTTCGGGTTCAAACCGAAATTGGTAGAGAAAGAAAATGGCATTTATTTTGTTACAGATACGGCAGATGTTTTCAGGGCTGTAGATTTCAAATTAAAATAAATTTTATCTTTGCGCCCGTTTTATAACGTTATAAAAATATAAATTATGAAAAAAATTTTTGCAAGCGCAATGATATTTGCCGTAGGTTTTGCAAGCGCTCAAACTGTTGCTTATAAAGGAGCAGGTGATGTAAAAGTAAATTTAGGTGCTAATTTACAAGATGGAGGAACAGGTATTGTTTCTTCTGTAGATTATGGTTTAGGCGAGAGTTTCTCAATTGGCGCACAAGCTGGATATCTTCTTGGTGTAAAAGAAATTGGTGGAGAAATTCCAAAATTCGGAGATAGATTTGACTTAAAAGTAAGATTAAATGCCAATCTTGGAAGTGTTTTGAAACTTCCTTCAAATGTAGATGTATATCCTGGATTAAACCTTGGACTTAAAAATTTCGGTGGACATCTTGGAGCAAGATATTTCTTCGATAAAGGTTTTGGACTCTATACAGAAATGCAATTCCCAATCGCGAAATACAAAAAATCTGAAATTGCTTTTGACGATTTAAACAATCAGTTTGCAGTAAATATTGGAGTGTCTTTTGATATTGACAACTAAAAAACTTTATAAAAAATAAAAATGCCGAGAAAATTCTCGGCATTTTTTATGCTTGCTCTAACTTTACTGTAAAATGTCTTAAAATTTCTGACTCCCAAGTGATTTTGTAACCTCTTGTAATTTCATCTCTTCGGTCAAAAACATTTTTAAGCGCTGCTGCAATATAGCGAATATGATTATCCGTAAAGGTTCTTCTTGGCAATGCCAATCTTACCAATTCCAATTTCGGATAACGATTTTCTCTGGTTTCTGGATCTCTATCTGCCAAAATGGTTCCAATTTCTACGCCTCTAATTCCTGCCTCTTTATAGATTTCTAAAGCCAATGTTTGTGCAGGAAATTCTTCTCTTTTTACGTTCGGAAGGAACTTCAGCGCATCTAAGAAAACTGCGTGACCGCCAATTGGTTTCTGGACAGGAATCCCGTATTCAATCAAAAGATTTCCCAGAAGTTCTACTTGAGAAATTCTGCTTTCTAAGTAAGGAAATTCGGTTGCTTCGTCTAAACCTTGTGCAAGTGCAGCCATATCTCTTCCAGCCATTCCTCCGTAAGTGATAAAACCTTCATAAATAATAGTGAAATTAGACGCTTTTCTGAAAATTTCTTCGTCATTTAAAGCGATAAAACCACCAATATTTACCAAACCATCTTTTTTAGAACTCATGGTCATCCCAATTCCGTAAGAAAACATTTCTCTACAGATTTCTTTGATGCTCCAATTTTTGTAATTTTCTTCTCTTTGTTTGATGAAATAAGCATTTTCGGCAAATCTCGCAGCGTCAAAAATAACTGGAATTCCGTATTGATCAGAAAGATTTTTAATCGCTTTTATGTTTTCCAAAGAAACGGGTTGTCCACCAGAAGTATTACAAGTAATGGTAATCAAACAAAACGGAATTTGTTCTTTTGGATAAGACTGATAAACTTTTTCCAATTTTTGAATATCTAAATTTCCTTTGAAAGGATGAAGATTTTCTATATCAAAAGCCTCATCAATCGTACAATCTACTGCATGAGCTTTTCTAAATTCTATATGACCTTTTGTCGTGTCAAAATGAGAATTTCCGGGAATGATGTCATTTTCTTTAATCATCGTAGAAAAAAGCACATTTTCTGCAGCTCTACCTTGATGAACTGGTAAAAGAAAGTGAAATCCCGTTAATTTTTCGACTTGTTTTTGGAGTTTTTCGAAGGAGCGAGAACCTGCATAAGATTCATCTCCAGTCATGAGTTCTCCCCATTGTTTATCACTCATTGCTCCCGTTCCTGAATCGGTAAGTAAATCGATAAAAACCTGAGAAGATTTTAAATTAAATAAGTTATAGTGCGCTTCTTGAAGCCAAATTTCTCTTTGTTCGCGTGTAGATTGCGAAATTTCTTCCACCATTTTTATGCGGAAGGGTTCTGCGTAAGGAAGTTTCATTTTAGATTAAGATTAAGGTTGAGGTTGAGTGAATTACACTACCATTTTTTGACAAAATTTTAAATTTCTAAACCTTTGTCTTTACCTAAATCTCATTCCGGTGCTTTGAAAACGTTTTTATCACTGTGGAAACCTGCTACTCCACCAGAAACGGCAAATTTCATTGCTTCGGCAGCGTTCATTCCCACTACAGGTTTTATATTTTTTTCTTCGGTGACAATTACCCAGCCAGAAATAGCGTAAGAATGAGGCAAATACACCGCCACGAAATTGTGTTTTTCAACTTCGCCCATTTCTTTTTGAGTCAAAAATCCTATTCTCCATATTTCTGGATTTTCATTGGTTTTTACCCAAACTGGCGTGTTAAATTTTTTCTTATCTCCTACAAATGAAGACATTACATCTTTTGTCGGCGTATAAATATGTTTTACTCCTGGTGTTTTTTCTAAAAAATGGTCTAAACTTTCGAAAACTACTTTACCAAAAACAAATTTGTTAAAGAAATAACCTACTCCAGAAATAAATAGAATCAAAGACAAAAAACCAACGCCAGTTCTATTGAGGAAAGGAAAGAATTTTTCAAACGGAATGATGTTATCAATCGTGTCAAAAACCAAAAAAATGAGATACAAAGTAGCCGCGATAGGACCAATGATAATCAGTCCTTTCAAGAAAGATTTCACGAAAAGATTTAAGTAGTCTTCGGGTTTTGGCTTTTTAATTCTCACTTTCTTAAAAATATCGCAGTAAAGATAATAATTTCATAAACTTTCTGATAAAAAATATAAACTAAATTTTAATGTTTCATTCTACTTTTACCACACCAAAATATTAACAACTATTAAATCACAAAACCTATGAAAAATTTACAGAAAATGAGTGCAAGTTTATTTGCATTATTGGTAAGCTTTTTAGCATTTGCACAAGAAAAAGCAGTAGAAGTAACCACTTCTACCACTACCACCACAGAAGAATGGTACACTAATCCACTTTATTGGGTTATAGGTGCAGTAGCACTTATTACAATTATCGCGATTGTATCAAGAAGTGGCAACAAAGATTAATCCCTTTTAATTTTACCAAAAAGCTCATCAATTTTTGATGAGCTTTTTTGTTTTTAACCATGAATGGTTTCTTTATTTCCGTAAGATTTTATGATTTCTCCTTCATATTCTAACCATTCTTCCCAGCGTTTGTTTACTTTTTCTGGGTCTCCTAATTGTCTTGCGAAACTGATGAAAGTGGTGTAATGATTGGCTTCAGAAATCATGAGCTCTTTGTAGAATTCTTTCAGTTCTTCGTCTTTTATGTTTTCTGTCAAAACTTTAAAACGCTCACAACTTCTCGCTTCAATCATCGCTGCGAAAAGCATTTTGTCTATAATTAAATCTTCTCTACTTCCTTGAATAATGAATTTAAAAAGTTGATTTACATAATCGTCTTTTCTGGTTCTTCCTAAAATATAACCTCTTTTTTTGATGATTTCGTGCACTTGATTGAAATGGTCCATTTCTTCTTGGGCAATTGCCAAAAGTTCGGTCACAATTTCTGTATGTTCAGGAATCATGGTGATTAAACCAATCGCATTAGTGGCAGCTTTTTGTTCGCACCAAGCGTGATCTGTAAGGATTTCTTCTAAATTTCCTTCTGCTATATTTGCCCAACGTGGATCTGTAGGTAATTTTAATTTGAACATTTTATTTCTAATTTTTTGCAAATTTACATTAATTCTCGGCAGTTTTCTTTCTTAGAAATTCTAAAATTTTCCATCCGTAATCGTCTATTTTCTTCAAAACTTCTGCGAAAAGGATGGCTAAAATCACATTCAAAACATATACAATCACCATCAAAACCCAAATATTTATGCTGTCTTTGAGTGGCGGAATTAAAAAATACACTACTGAAGAGCTCATTCCTTGCGCAAAATAATAGAAAATGGCGTTTTTACCAATGTAGTTAATGAAATTGTCTTTGGTGATTTTCAATCGGTTATATAGTACAAAAATCGTCACTAAAGAAAGTAAACTCCAAACGATGTAAGGAATTTTTGGCGGAAACTTTTGTTTATTGAATTTATAGAAAACTTCGTTCCCAAAATACCAAAAAACCAAAACCAAACTCAAAGCTACCAATCCATACAACACAGGAACAAAAACATTTTTAATTCTTCTTCCTTTTAATTGAGTGGCGATTAAGAAAATGGCAAGATAAAAAGCAACATAACCAACTTGTCCGCTCGGATAATATGGTGCAAAGTTTTTCATTACATCATTATCAATATTGAAATAAATCGTGAGCGCTAAACAAACTCCTATTAACCATTTGATGTGTTTTGGGAAAAATTTCAAAGCTAAAACTCCAAAAACAGTTACGATGTAATAGACTTTAAGATACCAGAAACTTCCCATCACTACAGGAAAACTATCACAATTGCTATAACTGTGAAGCCACCAATTGCCGAGCATATCCCAATTAAATGCTGAATCTAAATTTGGCACACCATATTTAGTTCCGAAAACGGTGTAATAAGATTGCATTCCTTCTGCTCCAAAAATATTAAAGATTCCGAGTTTCATAAATCCATCCAAGAAAAACAAGAACGTCACGAAAATCATATAGGTGACTTGAAGTTTCAGCAATCTGTACAAGGTTTTCTCTACATTATTCCCAGAAGTTAAGCCACTTAAAGCAAAAAACACAGGAACATCTATGAGTAAACTCAGCGTTCTCACTTCCGAAGGAAGATAAAGTTGACCACTCCAAAAAGCAGTATGAATAAAAATAATGGAAAGAGTAGCCAAGCCTTTGGCAAAATCAATGTAGAGGTCTCGTTTCATAAAGTTTATTAAGTAATTTCAAAAGTACAGATTTTCAGTTCAAATAAAAAATTTTAGCATTATTGTGGATAACTCAAAAATATTTCTTACTTTTGCACCCTGAATTAACTAAAAAAATTATAAACAATGTTAGCAATCGTAGAGATAGCAGGGCTTCAATACAAAGTTGAGCAAAACCAAAAGTTGTTTGTAAACCGTTTAAAAGGAGAAAAAGGAGACAACGTTTCTTTTGACAAAGTTCTTCTTACTATTGACGGAGCAATCACTGTAGGTGCCCCAGCTGTAGAAGGTGTTTCTGTACAAGCAGAAATCCTAGACCATGTACAAGCAGATAAAGTAATCGTTTTCAAAAAGAAAAGAAGAAAAGGTTACAAAGTGAAAAATGGTCACAGACAACAATTAACTCAAATTCAAATTGTATCAATTGGTGGTGCAGATGCTCCAAAAGCTAAAAAAGCTACCAAAAAAGAAACAACTGAAGAAGTAGTAGCAGAAGAAAAACCAGCTAAGAAACCAGCTGCTAAAAAAACTGCAAAAAAAGACACTGAAGATTAATTTTAAAAACCAAAAAACCTTAAAATAAAATGGCACACAAGAAAGGAGTTGGTAGTTCCAAAAACGGTAGAGAATCTCACTCTAAAAGATTAGGTGTGAAGATTTTCGGTGGACAAAGCGCTATTGCTGGTAATATTATTGTAAGACAAAGAGGTACACAACACCACCCAGGTGAAAACGTGGGAATGGGTAAAGACCACACTTTGCATGCATTAGTAGACGGTAAAGTAGTTTTTACTAAGAAAGCAAACAACAGATCTTTTGTATCTGTAGAACCAAACGCATAATTTAAGCGTTATAAAAATTTAGAAACCTCAGCTTTTCGCTGAGGTTTTTTCATGTTATATTTCATTAAAAAAATATTTGCTATTGTGGTGAAAATCTTTAACTTCGCTTCCCTTTTTATAGCAAGTTTATTTATGAAAAAAATATTATCCGTTTTTACCTTAATTGTATTTTTATCAACTAATGCCCAAATCAAAATTTTATTTGATGCTACAAAAGCCGAAATGGCAGGAAATGCAGATTGGGTAATTGATGCAGATTCTAAATCTGGTGGAGAATCTAATCCACAAAGAATTCCTACTCCCGCACAAAGCGGAATTACCGCTTCTACCTCAGAAACTTATTGGAACGGAGGAATAAGTGCATGGGCAATTGATTTAGTTAAACAAGGATATTACGTAGAAACATTACCTATTTCTGGAAAAATCACTTATAATGATGCTAACAATGTACAAGACTTAAGTAAATACAAAGTATTTATCGTTACCGAGCCAAATAGCCAATTTACGATGGCAGAAAAAGACGCTATTATTAATTTCGTGAAAAACGGAGGCGGACTTTATATGATTGCCGACCATGACAATAGCGATAGAAATGGTGACGGTTGGGATTCTCCAGCTATTTGGAACGATTTAGTTTCTACCAATTCTGTAGTTGCCAATCCTTTCGGGATTACCTTTGATGTAGTAAGTTTTTCACAAACTACTACTAATTTTGCAAATATTCCTTCTAATACTATTTTAAATGGAAGCGCTGGAACTCCTAGTGCTATGCAGTTTTCTGCGGGTGCAAGTATGACGCTTAATAAAACCGCTAATCCTTCCGTTCAAGGTTTGGTTTTTAAAACAGGGGCTTCAACCACAGGAACTACCAATGTAATGTTTGCTACTGCAACTTACGGAGCTGGAAAAGTTTGCGCATTAGGAGACAGTTCCGTTCCTGATGATGGAACTGGAGACACTGGAGATAATTTATATGACGGGTATTTTGCAGATGCTTCAGGAAATCATAGACCTCTTTTAATTAATTCTGTAATTTGGTTGGCTACATCTTCAGGATTAGCCACAGATGACATTATGAAACCAGAACTTTCGGTAAATATTTACCCTAATCCAAGTAGTGATTTTGTGTATGTACAGAGCAAAACCTCAGAAAAATATCACTTAACCTTAATGGACTCATCTGGAAAAGTTTTGCAAAGTATTCCTAATACTGATAAAATCATCATAACCTCTTATCCTAAAGGAATTTACTACTTAGTCATAAAAAATGATAAAGGTTTTAAGAACTTTAAAGTCGAAAAAAAATAATTCCACACCAACCGAAGAACTTCTTCGGTTTTTTTATTTATTTTTGAGAAAATTCTCAACAAATGAAAATCAATACATTCACTATGGCATTAGCAAGTTTGTTTCTTGCCTCGTGCTCATCACAAGTTATGAAAAATTCATTGAACTATCCTGAAACCAAAAAAGTAGAACATACGGACGAATATTTTGGAACTAAAGTAGCAGATCCTTATCGTTGGTTAGAAGACGATCGCGCTGAAGATACTAAAGATTGGGTTCAGCGTGAAGTGGCTTTTACACAAAATTATCTTAATCAAATTCCGTTTCGTGAAGAAATTCGTGCACAGTTAAAAAACATTTGGAACTACGAGAAAATTTCTGCTCCATTTAAAGAAGGAGACTACACGTATTTCTACAAAAATGACGGTTTACAAGCACAATCTGTACTCTACAGAACGGATAAAAATGGCAACACCGAAGTTTTCCTTGACCCAAATAAATTTTCAGAAAAAGGAACTACTTCTATGTCTGGCTTGTCTTTTAACAAAAAAGGAACGCTTGCTGCCTACAATATTTCTGAAGGAGGAAGTGATTGGCAAAAGATTGTCATCATCAATGCTATTACCAAAGAAAAAATAGACGAAACCATTACCGATGTTAAATTTTCTGGCGCTTCTTGGTTGGGAGACGAAGGTTTCTTCTACTCTACTTACGGAAAAGTACAAGGCTCTGAGCTTTCTGTAAAAACAGATATGCACAAAGTTTATTTCCATAAATTAGGAACCAAGCAATCCGAAGACAAACATATCATCGGCGATGATAATTTCAAACGCAGATACATGAACATTGGAGTTTCAGATGACGAAAGATTCTTGATTCTAAGTGCTGCAACTGCAACCAACGGAAATGAATTGTACGTGAAAGACCTTAAAAATAACACCGAATGGATTGCGATTCAAAAAGGATATGATTACAATACGGATGTTTTAGACACCAAAGGAGATTTTATCTACATCATGACCGATAAAAATGCTCCAAACATGAAATTGCAGAAATTTGACATTAAAAATCCTTCTGTTTGGACAGACGTTATCCCAGAAACCGAAAACGTGTTAAGCGCTTCGACTGGTGGTGGTTATATCTTCGCTAAATACATGAAAGATGCTGTCTCTTACATGAAACAGTTCGATTATAACGGTAAATTAATCAGAGAAATCACTCTTCCTGGAATTGGAACTGCTTCTAATATTGGCGGCAAAGAAACTGTAAAAGAATTGTATTACTCTTTCAGCAATTATATCACGCCGGGAACTACTTATAAATTCAATGTAGAAAACGGAACTTCTGAAATTTACCAAAAACCAAATGTAAAATTCAATCCTGAAGATTATGTTTCTGAGCAAGTATTTTTCACTTCAAAAGATGGAACAAAAGTGCCCATGATGATTTCTTACAAAAAAGGAATTAAACTAAACGGCAAAAATCCAACTATTTTATATGGTTACGGCGGTTTCAATATTTCTGTAACCCCAAATTTCTCAGTAGTGAATGCAATCTGGATGGAAAACGGCGGAATTTATGCCGTTCCGAATCTTAGAGGAGGCGGTGAATATGGTAAAAAATGGCACGTAGCTGGAACACAAATGCAAAAGAAAAATGTTTTTGAAGATTTTATAGCTGCAGGTGAATATTTACAGAAAAACGGTTACACTTCGCCAGAATTTATGGCACTTTCTGGTCGTTCAAACGGTGGTTTATTAGTGGGCGCAACCATGACGATGAGACCTGATTTAGCGAAAGTAGCTTTTCCTGGAGTTGGTGTTCTTGATATGTTGAGATACAATAAATTTACTGCAGGAGCTGGTTGGTCTTTCGATTACGGAACAGCGGAAGATTCAAAAGAAATGTTCGAATATTTGAAATCATACTCACCAGTTCACAATGTGAGAAAAGGCGTTTGTTATCCTTCTACGATGATTATTACGAGCGATCATGATGACAGAGTAGTTCCGGCGCACTCTTTTAAATTCGGAGCAGAATTACAAGAAAAACAAAGTTGTAACAACCCTGCTTTAATCAGAATTGAAGTAAATGCAGGACATGGAGCTGGTAGAAGTACAGACCAAGTCATCGGCGAAAACACAGATTTGATGAGTTTTGCACTCTATGAAATGGGAATTAAAGAATTGAAAAAATAATTTCTAATCTACCATAAAATCAAACCGCAGAAATTTCTGCGGTTTATTTTTTGAATAAATTTTTAAAAAATCCTTTTTCTTTTTTAGGCTTTTCTTTTTGATTTACAGAATCTTGCAAACCTAACTTTTGCTTTACCTGTTTTACCGTTTTCTCCGTTTTTTCTACATTTTTACCCACCAAAGTTTTCTTTAAACCTTCTTCTACTCCTTTCCAAAGTAAATTAAAAAATGATTTCGTAGGATTTCTAGTGGTGTGAACTACTACATTTTCAGTTTCGGATTTAGAATTGGTTCGGACGATTAAATTTGTAACGGCACTCAATACTTTCTTCTCTTTTTTAGTTTTTTCATCTAAAACTTTCACTTTCACATTTTCATGTTTCATCGTGTAATTTCCAGAAATTTCATTTCTATTTCCTTTGAAATTAAATCGCACTTCGTGAATATTTCCTTCTACTTTTTTATGAGAATAGGGCGTAACAAAAGCGTTAATACTTTCGGCTGGTAAATCATTAATTTGCCCTGAAATCGAAAAGTCATCCTGAAGATTTGCCGTATCAAAACTCCAGTTTACTTTCATAGGCGCTACATTCATAAATTGGGTATGAATTTTAATCGGAACAACCGTATTTTTGAAACCTTTATTTGAATTGAGATTTTGTGCATTTAAATTAAATTGGCTGAAAGTCAGTTTCCCAGGTTTATTTCCATTCGGTAAATCCTCTTCATAAACCAAATTTGAATTTCTAATATTCAAATTTTTCACTAGAAGAGGAAAATTTATGGAACGGAGCAATTCACTGTAAAGTTTTTTTCTAGTTAGATCATCTTTAGGACTTTTACTTCTGTAAATTTGAGCTTGTAAATTGTTAATCAATACATTACCAACAATTATTATTGGTTGGCTATCTTTTAATTTCCAATGAAAATCAGTAATTCTCGTTTGTGCAATTTTTACATTATACCAATCTTTTTCGGTAGAAATTTTGGAAGTAAACTGGGTTTTAGTAAACTTAGGTTGTAAATGCAATCCTCTTAAATCCATTGAATTTTTCTGAAAATCAGCATTCTTAATGAACAACTGATAGAATTTTCCAGCATCTAAAAAAATATTTCTTCCCGAAATTTGGTAATTGTCATATCGAAAAGGCAATTCATTTTTGGTGTTTTTTTCATCTAAAACCAATTGTTCAAAATGAGCATTCACATTGTCTACGGAAAACTTATTTTGTCCGTTTTTGATAATTTTTGCTTTTCCATTATCAAAGAAAACATTTTGTAATTCAACAATATAAGTAAAAGGCTTATATTTGTTTTTATACTGATTTTCAGAAGAATACACCGTTAAATTAGGCTCAGAAAACCGAACTTCAGACAAACTAATCTTGTTCTTCTTCAGTACAATATCTTTGAAATTCATTTTTTGAGAATAAATATCCAAAAGTGATTTTCTAGGAAATTTTCTTGAAAATTCAGAAAAACTCATCCAAGGTTTCATTGAAAAATCTGTAACAGACATTTGTCCATTTTCTGTATTAATTTCGGTGGCAGAAATGTGATACACTTCGTCTGGATAAAAATGAAAAGCTTTACTTTTTATAGAATATTGGTCAAAAACAATTGGCAATTTACGGGTAACATCTTTCTCTGTAAGTTTCAGATTTTCAATATTTAAACTTAAATTTTCAATCGACAAAAATTTACTTTTATCAAATCTTAAGATTTCAATATTGCCGTCTTCAATCATCAAATTTTTAGAAATTAAAGGTCGCTTATTTTTCTTATCACCTTGTTGATTTTCAGGTAGAACAATCTGAAGATTTGGACGAAAAAGTTTTACATATTTAGCATTAATTTTCTTATTTAAAATAGCATCATAAATCCCAAGATTTGAAATAAAAAGAGAATCTACAGTTCCGTTAAGCTGTAAAAGTTTTCGATTATTTATATGTTTTGGAGTAATTTTAACTTTACTAGCAGAAATATTTCCGCTTATAAATTCTATGTTTAAATCCTGATAATGAATATGATACGGAGATTTATTTTCGATGTACTGAGGCAAATGATGCTGCAACCAATAATGGAAATACAGATTTGCCGAAACCAAAAGCACAGCAAACCCAAAAATAACGGAAAATAGAATTCGTAAAGCTCTCTTCATAGAGCAAAAGTATTTGGTTATTAGCTTTTTGGGTTACAAGATTACAGCAGTTTCTTATTTTATTTCAAGTTTTATAATTCAGTTATATCATTGAATATCAAGTTCAATCACATAACCTTCGTGGCTTCTCACATTAATAAAATCACCATCATTAAAATACAAATACTGTCCTTTAATTCCTTTTAACACCCCTTCAAACTCTGGTTTAGAATCTAGGGTGAAAGAATTAATTTTCGCAGGCGCTTCATACGGAAAATCTAAACGCACCATTTCTTGACCATCAATCGCAAAATTTTTAAAATCTTTAGGAAAAAGTTCTGCAATCTGGTTACGAAAATCCAATAAATCTACATCGCTTTCTCTGTCGTCTTGAAGCATTTTTCTCCAATTGGTTTTATCTGCAATATGTTTTTTGAGCTCTACTTCTATCATTCCCGCTTCGTAGCGGTTATCGGTTTTTGCAATTGGCAAGGCAAAAGTCGCACCTTGATCAATCCAACGTGTCGGAACTTGACTTTCGCGCGTTACCCCAACTTTTACATCACCTGTATAAGCCAAATAAACAATATGCGGTTGCAATTGTATCTCTTTTTCTACTTCTAAATCACGCTCTTCAATGCCGAGATGCGCTGTAGAAAGTTCTGGTTTTAGAATCGTATCACTTGCATAAGGACTTTCGAAAAAACATTTTTTACAAAATCCCATTCTATAGATTTTTTCATCTTTACCACATTCTACACACTGATAACCAACATGTTTTATGTTGAAATTTTTACCAAATAGCTGATTCATAGAAATTAAATCTCCTGAAAGATTGAGGTAATACTGAATTGGATTTCCGATAACGGAAGACATTTTGAGAATTTGTCCTTTAAATTGCATTGCGAAAATTTTGAGTAAAAATAAGGAAAAGATGTTAAATAAATCTTTGATTTTACTGATTGAGCATATTTATAAAGAATCAGCCTAATTTCCTCAATCTGCGCGAAAATTTATTTTATATTTGACCATAATCATTTCCAAATTCTTAAATTTGCTACTCTTTGTAAAACGCACAAATGAATTATTTAGTAACAGGCGGTTCTGGATTTATTGGTTCACATTTAGTAGAACATTTGTTGAAAGATGGACATTTTGTCATTTTTGAATAAAAGCTTTATATTTCCTTAAATTTTTAAGTCAAAGCGATAACTAATTTCACTATTCACCCAAAACAAAATACCAAAATGGCATAAAAATTTTTGTGGAATGGTTTTTGAGAAACAGATAAAACAATTATATTAGAACATTATTAAAAATTAAGTTTAGATTTTATAAATCTGTTGAAAATCAGATAGAAAAATTTTGAAATCTCACCTAATTTTATACTTTTGCAAAAAATTTAAATATTATGTATTGGACATTAGAATTAGCTTCATATTTAAGCGACGCACCTTGGCCGATGACTAAAGCAGAGCTTATCGATTATGCTATTAGAACAGGTGCACCAATGGAAGTAGTAGAAAATCTTCAAGCCATTGAAGACGAAGGAGAAATCTATGAAAGCATAGAAGAAGTCTGGAGTGATTATCCTACAGACGAAGACTTCCTCTGGAACGAAGACGAATACTAAAAAATGCAGTCGGCTGTCGGCAATCGGCAATCGGCTTTTTTTTGAATTTTTATAAATTTAACGTTAATATGGCTGAAGCATTTTGCTACTAGCCAAAAGCAATTATTATGAGTTTTTTAAATAAAGTTCTTCAAGGATTCTTAGGCGACAAAAACGCTAAAGACCTCAAAGAAATCAAAAAAGTTGTAGACAAAATTAAGAAAGTAGAGCCAGCAATTGCCGAGCTTTCGGATGATGAATTGAGAGCAAAAACTCAAGAATTCAAAGATAAAATTGATGCAGCTACAGAACACATTACCAATCAGGTAGTAGAAGTTCATGAGCAAATTGCAAAATCTTCTGACGTAGACGAAAAAGAAAAACTTTTTGGGCAAATTGAAACGCTGAAAAAGGATTCTTATCAAATTGAAGAAAAAGTTTTGAACGATATTCTTCCAGAAGCTTTTGCGGTTATCAAAGAAACAGCAAGAAGATTGGCTCAAAATGGTGGACTTACCGTTACAGCAACTGAGCATGACCAAGAATTAGCTGCTGCTAAAGATTTTGTAGAAATTAAAGGAGACAAAGCTTTCTGGAAAAATAAATGGGATGCTGCTGGTAAAGAAGTAGTTTGGGACATGGTTCACTATGACACCCAATTTATCGGTGGGGTTGCACTTCACAGTGGTAGAATCGCAGAAATGGCAACTGGTGAAGGTAAAACGTTAGTAGGAACGCTACCTATTTACTTAAATGCACTTCCTGGTCGTGGTGTTCACGTAGTTACTGTGAATGATTACTTGGCAAAAAGAGACTCGGCTTGGATGGGTCCAATTTATCAGTTCCACGGTTTAAGCATCGATTGTATCGATTTACATCAACCGAATACTGATGCAAGAAGAAAAGCTTATCAAGCAGATATCACTTATGGAACCAATAATGAGTTCGGTTTTGACTATTTAAGAGACAACATGGTTTCTTCGCCTGAAGAATTAGTTCAAGGTGAATTAAACTTTGCAATTGTAGACGAAGTAGACTCAGTATTAATCGATGATGCTAGAACTCCACTCATTATTTCTGGACCGATTCCTCAAGGTGACAGACAAGAATTCGATGTGTTAAAACCATCTGTAGACAGAATTGTAGCCGTTCAGAAACAAATCGTTTCTAATTTATTAACCGAAGCAAAGAAATTAATCGCAGCAGGGAATAAAACAGACGGTGGTTTTAAACTTTTGCAAGCTTACAGAGGTTTGCCTAAAAACAAACACCTCATCAAATTCCTTTCAGAAGAAGGAATAAGAGTGCTTTTACAAAAAACAGAAGGGGAATACATGCAAGACAATAGCAAGAGAATGCGTATTGTAGACAAAGACCTTTATTTTGTAATCGACGAGAAAAATAATCAAATAGACCTTACAGACAAAGGTGTAGAATATATGTCTCAAGGGAACCAAGATGCCAATTTCTTTGTTTTAGAAGATATCGGAACCTTGATTGCTGAACTAGAGGCAAAAAATCTTACTAAAGAAGAAGAATTTGCTCAAAAAGAAGAGCTTTTCAGAAATTATGCTGTAAAATCTGAAAGAATTCACACGTTAAGCCAGTTATTAAAAGCATATACATTATTTGAAAAAGATGATGAATATGTAGTAATAGATGGCGAAGTAAAAATTGTAGACGAGCAAACTGGACGTATCATGGAAGGAAGACGTTATTCAGACGGACTTCACCAAGCGATTGAAGCGAAAGAAAATGTAAAAATCGAAGCTGCTACTCAAACTTTCGCTACCATTACGTTACAGAACTACTTCAGAATGTATAATAAATTAGCTGGGATGACAGGTACTGCAGAAACGGAAGCAGGCGAATTCTGGCAAATTTATAAATTAGACGTAGTTGTAATTCCTACCAACAGACCAATCATCAGAGATGATAGACAAGATTTAGTTTATAAAACCAACAGAGAAAAATTCAATGCAGTAATTGAAGAAATCGAAAGACTTACTGCAGCAGGAAGACCAATACTCGTTGGTACAACTTCTGTAGAAATATCTCAGTTCTTGTCAAAAGCACTTCAATTAAGAAAAATTCCGCATAATGTATTGAATGCGAAATTGCACAAAAAAGAAGCAGACATCGTAGCTGAAGCTGGTAGAGCTGGTGTAGTAACCATTGCTACCAACATGGCTGGTCGTGGTACCGATATTAAACTTCAAGGAGACGTAAAAGCAAACGGAGGTCTTGCCATCATCGGTACAGAAAGACACGATTCTAGACGTGTAGACAGACAGTTAAGAGGTAGAGCTGGTAGACAAGGAGACCCAGGAAGTTCGCAATTCTACGTTTCTCTGGAAGATAACTTAATGAGACTTTTCGGTTCTGAAAGAATCGCAAAAATGATGGATAAAATGGGACACAAAGAAGGCGAAGTAATTCAGCACTCTATGATTACCAAATCTATCGAAAGAGCTCAGAAAAAAGTAGAAGAAAACAACTTCGGTATCAGAAAAAGATTGCTAGAATATGATGATGTAATGAACAAACAACGTGATGTAATCTACAAACGTAGAAAAAATGCATTGTTTGGCGACCATTTAAAATATGATATCATTAATACCATTTATGATGTAGCTGCATCTATCGTAAGCAATACAAAAGGTGGCAACCAATTCAAAGAATTTGAATACGAAATCATCAAATTCTTCACGATGGAAGCTCCACTTACTGAAGCTGAATTCAAAGCAAAAACTGAAAGAGAAATCACAGATATCGTTTTCAAAAAAGCAGAAGAAGATTACAAAAACAGATTGGTTTTATTGAAAGAAAACTCATTCCCAATCATAGAAAATGTGTTTAAACAGCAAGGTCACATGTTCAAAAACGTACAAGTTCCTTTCTCTGACGGAGCCAAAACGCTTACCATCGTTACTGATCTTAAGCAAGCTTATGAAACACAATGCGAATCTATGATTAATGATTTCGAGAAGAATATCTGTTTAACCATTATAGACGAAAACTGGAAACATCACCTTAAAGAAATGGATGATTTACGTAAATCTTCACAAGGTGCAGTTTATGAGCAAAAAGACCCATTGGTAATTTACAAACAAGAATCTTTCCATTTGTTCAGCGAAATGATGGATAAAGTAAACAAAGAAATTATTTCTTTCTTATTCAAAGGAGAAATTCCTACTTCTTAAGACTTAAAATCCTTATATTTATAAAAAACCGAAGAAATTCTTCGGTTTTTTTTTGAAATTGATTACAATCAAGATTTTCTGAGAAAAATTTTAATACTTTAGCACTAATTAAAAATGATACAATGAAAAAACTGATTACAATTTTTACTCTAGCTGTTAGCACGTTTACATTTTCTCAAAATTCTACACCTTTAAAATCAAATGACATTGTGATAAATCCTGTTGCATTAGTTTTAGGAGCTGTAAATGTAGAATACGAAAGAATTATTTCAGAAAATTCAGGAATTGGAGTTACCACTTCTTTTCTTCTTGATGACTATATAATAGAAGATAATAATGGGTTCAGTATAACACCTTATTATAATTATTATTTTGGTAAAAAAAGAGCCAATGGTTTTTATATTGGTGGATATTGCAGCATCAACAGTGGAGATGTAGAAAAATCTTATTATGTTTCTTCTCAATATGGAGGATACACGATGTATACTACAGAAAAAGAAACCAATTTTGGAGTCGGATTTAAATTCGGAGGAAAATGGGTGGTGAAAAATGACATTGTCTTAGAAATCGGAACAGGATTAGGTAGAAATTTTGGAGGCGAAAATAAAGTAAACACCACAGGAATATTAGGAATTGGCAAAAGATTTTAACTATTATTAAAATAAAAATTAAAACAACAACGTTATTTCTAAATGAAAAAGTTTTTTATATTTTTGATGAGTATTTTACTGATTTCTTGTAACGGACAAGAAAACAAAGTTTCAAAGAAAAAAAATCTTAAAATGGAAAACAAAAATCTAGAATATGCTACGTTTGGTGGCGGTTGTTTTTGGTGTGTAGAAGCATGTTTTGATATGCTGAAAGGTGTAGAATCTGTAACATCTGGCTATTCTGGTGGTCATAAAGAAAATCCTACTTACGAAGAAGTTTGCACAGGAGAAACAGGTCATGCAGAAGTGGTACAAATCGCCTTTGATCCTTCTGTCATTTCTTTTTCGCAATTGTTAGAATCTTTTTGGTTCCTGCACGATCCTACACAATTAAACAGACAGGGTGAAGACATCGGCACACAATACCGTTCCGTAATTTTCTATCATTCTGAAAAACAAAAAGAAGAAGCACAAGTTTCTATGGAAAATTCAGAAAAATCTGGAAAATGGAACGGAAAATATGTTACTCAAATCGTTCCTTTTGAAAAATTCTGGGGCGCAGAAAAATATCACCAAAATTATTTTGAAATCAATCCTAATCAGCCATATTGCAGCGCTGTAGTAGGTCCAAAAGTAGCCAAATTCAAAAAACATTTCGGCGAACTTGGGTTATTGAAATAAAGAATTGAAAAATTTAACTTTTGAGCAGACTAAAAAGTCTGCTCTTTTTTTGTAATTTAGAGTAAAAATTTTCCCGTTGAAAAAACTAATTCCACTTTTATTTTTAACCATTATATTTTCCTGCATTAAAAACACTGTAGAATCTGATTCTGCAAAAAATAAAACATATTTAAAAGCCACAGACTTGAGAGATGCTGGCGAAAAAGACTCTGCTTATATTTATTATGCATTAGCAAAAGATGATTTTTTGAAAAAAAAGGATTCCATCTTTGTAGCTAAATGTCTTGTCAATATGGCCATTATCCAAACAGAAAAAGGTGATAATTTTGGAGGAATTGAAACTTCATTAGAAGCGGAAAAATATCTCAAAAAGAATGACGAGATTACAAGAGAGATTAAGTCATCTAATTACAATAATCTTGCACTGGCACATGTTGAATTAAAGGATTACAAAAAATCAGAAAAATATTATTTCTTAGCTCTTAATCAATCTAATAATTCTTTATCTAAGCTCATATTTTATAATAATATTGCAAATAATTTTTTAGATCAAAAAAATTACCAGAGTGCAAAAACATATTATAAAAAAGCATTGAAAACCCAAGATAGCTTAAGTTACGCAAGAGCTTTAAACAATTGGGGAAGATGCTTGTACCTAGAAAACAAAAACACCAAAGTTTTGCCTTATTTTCAAAAAGCTTTACTCATTAGAACGATTTTAAAAGATTATTGGGGACTTAATTCCAGCTATGGAACTTTAGCAGACTATTATAAAGAAATAAATCCTCTAAAATCTATTTTTTATGCTAAAAAAATGTACGAAGTTGCATTAAAAATAGAAAATCCTGATGATAGATTAGAAGCACTAGAAAAATTAATCGCTTTAGAAAAATCAGAAAACTCAAAAAATTTTTTTTTCGAATATCAAAAACTGAATGACAGTTTGCAAACAGCTAGAGCAAAAGCCAGAAACCAATTTGCACTGATTCGCTATGAAACCGAAAAAGCAAAAACAGAAAATATAGAAAAAGAGAATCACATTTTTAGACAAAAAGTGGCGATTGCATTTCTCGTCACTGGTTTATTGGTAGGTTTATTTTGGTATTTAAGAAGGAAAAAAAGACTGGAACAAGAAAAAGAAATCGAAGTAAAAAATACCCAAATAAAATATTCTAAAAAAGTACATGATATAGTAGCCAATGGTTTATACCAAACCATGGTAGAAGTAGAAAATCAAGAAGAGCTAGACAAAGAAAAACTCCTTGACAAACTCGAAAAAATGTATGAAGAATCAAGAGACATTGCTCATGAAGACCTTAATGAACAAATAGAAAAGGAATTTTCGGCTAAGCTTTTTGAAATGATTTCTTCATATTCTTCACTTCAGCAAAAAGTTTTAGTCATAGGAAACGAGCAGAATATTTGGCAAAATGTTTCTCAGAATATACAATCAGAAATTTTCTATGCGCTTAGAGAACTCATGATTAACATGAAAAAACACAGTCAAGCGACATTAGTTTCGGTAAAATTTGAAAAAATTGAAAATATTTTAAAAATAAAATACACCGATAATGGCCTTGGAATGGGCAATGCAGAAAATAAAAAACTTTCTGGAATCAAAAATACGGAAAACCGTATTGAGAACATTGGCGGAGATATTAATTTTGAAAAAAATCTACAAAAAGGATTACAAGTAAATATATCTATTCCAATTCATTAAAAATGATGTTTAATAAAGTACTAATAGCCGAAGACCACGAAATCAGAAATCTAGGAGTCATCAAAACTCTAGAAGAATTGCAAATCACCGATTATGAGTTTGTAAGTTATTGTGATGATGCCGTTTCTAAACTAAAAACTGCCATTTCAGAAGAAAATCCTTACGATTTACTCATTACGGATTTATCTTTTGACACCGATTTCCGGGAACAAAAATTGACTTCTGGACAAGAACTCATCGCAGAAGTGAGACAATTGCAACCCAATATTAAAATCATCGCTTTTTCTATCGAGAAAAAACCTTCTATTATTGATGAACTTTTCAAGAAACATCACATCAATGGTTTTGTAAGCAAAGGCAGAAATGATGGTAAAGAACTGAAAAGTGCCATCAAAAAAGTTTTTGAGAACAAAATTGTGATTCCTCAGGAAATCATTAATTCCATCAGAAATAACTCATTTGAATTTACCAATTATGATGTGTATTTGGTTGAACTTTTGGCTAAAGGTTGGCGTCAACAAGAAATAGAAGACCATTTTAAAAACACCAATATAAAACCAGACAGCAGAAGTTCTATAGAAAAGAGATTAAGTGAACTCCGCGAAATTTTAAGCGCCAAAAATAACACGGAAATGGTGGTACTTTGTAAGGATTTGGGGATTATTTAAAGAAGTTTTTTTTTTTAAAAATCAACTTTGGGAAAATTAAAAAACTCGACACGAGTTATAAAACTTTGCAAATTAGAAACAATTTTTGATATTAAATTACGGAAAACCGTAATGAAACAAATTTTTATCAGTCTACATTTGCAGAAGTAATCTTCTACATACTCTTTTTAATAAATGCAAAATTTTATTTTTAAACTAATAACTTTTTATATAACAACACATTTGCATTGAGAGTAGAGTAAGTTTTAAACGGGGAAATGGTGGGAGAAATCTCACCATTTATTTTATCCGTATTTACCCTTGGCTTTATATATCTAAATAAAGTAGAAAACACAAGCGAAAACATGAATGGCGAGAAATTATTTTCTCGCCATTTCTGTATGTGGAATATCATCTTCCAGATATTTTTTTCCTGTGTCTTGAAACCCAAAATCACTGTAAAATTTAATGAGGTAATCTTGTGCAGAAATTCTACATTCAGTGGTGCTAAATCTGGTTTTTATCGTTTCTAAAGCAAATTTGATAAGAGTTTTTCCTAATTTTAAATTTCTAAAATCAGGATGGGTAAGAACTCTTCCGATGGAAGCTTCTGGATATTTTACGCCTTTTGGGAAAATTCTGCAATACGCAACCACTTTCCCTTCTTTTTCTGCAAAAAGATGAAGCGCTTTCTGGTCATAACCATCTGCATCTAAATAATAACAAGTTTGCTCTACCACGAAAACCTCTTGTCTCACTTTCAAAATTTCATACAATTCATGAATAGATAACTCTTCGAATGATTTTATTTTCCAGATAATGTCTTTCATTTTAATAGAAATCTTTAAGCTTAAAAAAGTTTTTTAGGAGAACTTCACTTTATTTTTAACCAAATAAGCATTGGTTTTTTCAATAAATTTCAGAATTTCATCACCACCCATTTTCTTTTCGGCTGAAGTAATATAAATATCAGGTAAATCTTCCCAAGTTTCTAGAAGTTTGGTTTTATATACTTCTACATTTCTGTCGGCAGCTCCAGGTTTTAGTTTATCTTGCTTCGTAAAAACGATAGAAAACGGCACCCCATTTTCTCCGCACCATTCCATAAATTCTAAATCTATTTTTTGGGGAGTATGTCTTATATCAACTAAAACAAAAAGGTTTACCAAATTTTTTCTATTCAGAATATAATTGGTGATGAGTTTTTCAAAATCTCTTCTCAAACTTTTAGAAACCTTAGCATAACCATAGCCAGGCAAATCGGTAAGATACCAATTTTCATTCACCAAAAAATGATTAATCAATTGTGTTTTACCTGGAGTTTGAGAGGTTTTTGCCAAATCTTTATGGTTCATAATGGCATTGATTAACGAAGATTTCCCCACGTTACTTCTGCCAATAAAAGCATATTCAGGAATCGTAGGTTCTGGGCACTCTTGCCATTTCCCACTAGATTTTACAAAGTTTACAGTCTTTACTATCATATTCAAAAAATGGAAGCTTTTCAACTTCCATCATTATTTTTTCTTCTTAATTCTAAATTTTATCTTTTAACCAGTTATAAAGAATTTCATTAAATTCTTCTGGTTTTTCCATCATCGCAGCGTGACCGCATTCATCTAACCAGAACAAATCTGAATTAGGAATTTGTCTATCCATTTCTTCTGCTACATCTGGTGGAGTCACTCCGTCTTGTTTTCCCCAAATAATACAAGTTGGTTGTTTTATTTTTGGCAAATCATGCAACATATTATGTTTGATGGCACTTTTCGCTAAAAGCACTGTTTTAATGCCTTTCATTCTATCATTTACCACCGCGAAAACCTCGTCTACTAATTCATCTGTAGCTACTTTCGGATCAAAGAAAACTTCTTCTGTTTTCTTTTTGATGTAGTCTCTGTCCCCTCTTCTTGGGAAAGTTTCTCCAAAACTTTTTTCGTACAAACCAGAACTTCCTGTTAAAACTAAAGAATGTACTAACTCTGGATTAGCTAATGTTAGAATAAGGCCAATATGACCTCCCATAGAATTCCCTATTAAAGTAACAGGTTGTCCTATTTTATCTTTTATAAATCTTGCTACATATTTTGCGATGCTGGTAAGATTAGTATTCAGCACTGGCAAATCATAAATAGGAAGTTGCGGAACATAAACTTTATAGCCTCTTTCTGAGAAATAAGTAATCATTTTATCAAAATTACTTAAGCCTCCCATCAATCCATGTAGAAGTACCATAGGATGACCTTCTCCGCTTTCTATAAATGTATATTTCTTCTCCTTTTTGGTATTAAAAATCATATAACGTATCTGTCGCAAAAATACAAAAAAAATGGAATTTTGACCGGTTTTTGTTGTGTTAATTTCATTTAAAGTATGTCAATTGGGCATACATCTACCCTCATATCACACTCATTTATTAACAATTTATTAATCAACAAGTTAGCTACATAAAGCTATACAGGTAAAAAGTTATCAACATTAAGTTAAAAAGTGGGAAAAAGTGGGAAATTTTAGAAAATAATAAATAAATTTGCTCCAAATGATTCATTTCTACGAAACATATGAATGCAAGATTGATGACAAAGGCAGAATAAAGCTTCCTTCGTCATTAGTAAAACTATTGCAAAGTTCTGAGGATAAGAACTTTGTAATTAAGCGTGCTGTGTTTCAGAATTGCTTAGAAGTTTACCCAATGCAACCTTGGGAAAAACTGATGAAAAAGATAAACGGACTGAACCGTTTCGTGAAAAAGAATGCAGATTTCATCAGAATGTTTACCGCCGGTGTAAAAAACGTAGAGCTGGATTCTTCTGAGAGGATTCTTATTCCAAAAGATTTGAAACAATTTGCCAATCTTCATAAAGAAATCGTGATTTCTGGAGCAGGTGAACTGTTTGAAATTTGGGACAAAGAAGCGTATGAAAAAGTAATTGCTACCAACGAAGTTGATTTCGGGAAACTAACCGAAGAAGTGATGGGCGACATCAATTTTGACGAAGAATAATCTCTACACCTCAATTTTATAATTTTTTAAATCTAATAGAATGTATCACAATCCTGTATTATTAAAGGAAAGTATAGACGCTCTCATCACTAATCCTGATGGAGTTTACGTAGATGTAACTTTCGGTGGAGGTGGTCATTCTCGTGAAATATTAAAAAGACTCTCTAGCAAAGGAAAACTATACAGTTTTGACCAAGATTTAGACGCGCTTAACAATTCAATTGATGATGAAAGATTTACATTAATCAATCAGAATTTTAGATTTTTAGAAAATTCATTGTTGATGTACGGCGTAACTGAAGTAGACGGAATTTTAGGAGATTTAGGCGTTTCTTCTCATCAGTTTGATGCTGCAGAACGTGGTTTTTCTACCAGAAGTGATGCACCTCTAGACATGAGAATGAACGTGATGCAACATCTAGATGCCAAAAAAGTAGTGAATGAATATGAAGAAGAACACTTGGCAGATATTTTCTACTACTATGGTGAAATAAGAGAAGCCAGAAAACTAGCGAGAGAAATTGTTCACGCTAGGAAATCAAAGGAAATTGTAACAACCGAAGATTTGAAAAAAATCTTTAGTTATATTCCTCAGTTTAAGCAGAATAAATTTTTTGCACAGTTGTTCCAAGCGATTAGAATAGAGGTAAATCAAGAGCTAGAAGTTTTAAAAGAAATGCTGTTACAATCTTATAAAATCTTGAAAAAAGAAGGAAGATTAGTCGTAATTTCTTATCATTCTTTAGAAGACAGATTGGTAAAACGATTCCTAAAAAACGGAATGTTCGAAGGCGAACCAGAACGAGATATTTATGGAAATTATGCTAAAGCTTTTGAATTGTTAAAAAGCAAAGCCATCATTCCAACAGAAGAAGAAATAGAAGAAAATTCCAGAGCAAGAAGCGCAAAAATGCGTGTAGGAATAAAATTATAATTAAAATCAGACAAAGTCTGTGGCAAAAAGAGTAACATATAATAAAAAACCAAAGAAACTTACTTTCATGGATATCATGAAGGGAAACTTCTTAAACCGTGATGAAGTAAAAGTTCATTACAAATATTTTTTACTCATTTTTTCCTTGTTGATGATTATGATTTACAGCAATCACTTGGTCAACAAAAAAATAGAAACCGTAAACCAACTCAAAGAACAAGCAGAAGAATATAAATCTAGAAATGCTTACGCACAAAGCAGATTGATCAAAGTAAGAATGGAAAGTGAGCTAAGCAAAGAAATGGAAGGAGATTCTCTAATGTCTTTAGAAAACCATCCACATAAACTTTTAATAAAAGTAGACAGTTTAGAAAATGGCGATAAATAGTAATGAATATGACATCAAACGCGGTAAAGCGTTAAAATGGGGTTACCTTTTTGCAGGGGTAGCTTTCATCGTATTTATTATGTTTTTGGCGAGAATTCTTTTTCTACAAAATACCAATGTAGAAGAATTTGAAGACAATTATATCAGTAAAAATTACAGAGAAGCCACTTTAAAAGCTGCTCGTGGAAACCTTTTTGCATCAGATGGTTCTATTTTAGCAACTACTGTAATGAGATACGATGCATATATCGATTTTAAAACCATCAAAGATTCTGTTTACGATAAAAATATTGGCGCATTGACTGATTCTTTGAGTCAAATGTTTGGCAAACCAAGAGTTCATTACCGAAAAATCTTTGACGAACAAAAAAAGAAGAAAAATCAATATTTTTCATTGGTTAGAGGTTTAGACTTCGACCAATATGACAGAATTAAAAAATTCCCAATTTTCAGTAAAAAAGATAAAAAAACAGGGAAATTTAAGAAAAATAGATGTCTCATTATCGATAGAAAATTCCGAAGAGAACTAGCAACAGCTCAAATTGGTGCAGGAACCATAGGAATGGATAACGAGATTGGAAAATCTGGACTTGAAGGTGCTTTTTCTAAATATCTTACTGGTACTGATGGCAAAAGATTAGAGCAAAGAATCAATTCTTCTCAATGGAAACCAATTGATTACTGGAAAGTTCAAGACCCAATTGATGGTCAAGATGTTTACACCACAATAGATTTAAGAATTCAAGATATTGCTCATTCTGCTTTAGAAAAACAACTGCTACATTTCGAAGCAGATCATGGTTCTGTTCTCGTGATGGAAACCGCTACAGGAAAAGTAAGAGCTATGGTAAACCTTAGAAGAAATGAAGAAGGAAATTACATAGACGCTTACAATTACGCATTAAAAGATGCTACAGAACCGGGTTCTACGTTTAAAACGGTTTCGCTTTTAGCGGCAATGGACGATGGCTTCATAGATGAAAATACCAAAATAAACATTGGTGGAATCTCGTGGACTTATTACAGTCAAAAAATTACAGATTCTCACGCAGGTGGAACGTATGACATCAGTGATATTTTAGCACAATCAAGTAACATTGGTGCGGCAAAAATCATCACACAGCATTATGCAGATAAACCAGATGTTTTCTTAAAGCATCTAAAAAGATGGAAACTTTTTGAAAAATTAGAAATCGAACTTCCTGGTGTTACCAAACCTTCAATTGTAACGCCAGAAAATAAAAGATGGAACAAAGCTACATTGGCTTCTCTAGGATATGGTTATAGCGTGAGCCTCAATTTATTACAGCTCACTACATTCTATAACGGAATTGCCAATAAAGGAAAAATGGTGAAGCCGCTGTTCATAGAAAAAATCATGAAAGACGGTAAAACTTCATACGAAGCGGAACCTCAAGTTTTGGTGGACAAAATGGCTTCAACTGAGGCGATTAATCTAATGACTGCGATGCTTACCAAAGCGGTAGAAAAAGGAACCGCAAAAAGTATTTTTACGCCAAATATCAAATTGGCAGGAAAAACAGGAACCGCAAGGTTTGAATATTGGAAACCAGGACCTACGAAATATCAGGCGAGTTTTGCGGGATTTTTCCCAGCAGATAATCCTAAATATACTTGTATAGCGATGGTAAACCAACCAAACACTTCAAAAGGATATTATGGTTCAGTAGTTTCGGCGCCAGTTTTTAAAGAAATTGCAGGAAAAGTCTTCCTTAAAACACCGCTGAATGTAGAAAAAGAGCTTTTAGTTGATAAAAAGGTGAACCTTAATAAACTGCTAGAACCCAATGTAAAGGTAAACGTGAAAAACGGAGTTCTGCCTAATCTAAAAGGTTTAATGGGGAAAAACATTATTCCACAATTAGAAAACCAAGGTTACCGAGTTGATTATAAAGGTGTTGGGAAAATAAAAAATCAGTTTCCGATGGCTGGAACTGTCATTAATAAAAACCAAAGAATTTATTTGGAATTACAGAATTAAAATGATTTTATCAGAATTATTACATAAAATTCCCGTTTTAGAAACTTTTGGAAATCTCAATTCAGAAGTTTCGGAAATTGTTTTCGATAGCAGAAAAGCTACCGAAGGTTCGCTCTATGTTGCTGTAAAAGGAACTGTTTCAGACGGACATTCTTATATTTCTTCGGCAATCGAAAAGGGAGCAAAAACCATTGTTTGCGAAGTTTTACCAGAAAATTTAATCGATGGAATTAACTATATTCAAGTTAAAAATTCATCTAAAACTTTAGGCAAACTCGCTGCTAATTTTTATGGAAATCCTTCTGAAAATCTGAAATTAATCGGCATTACAGGAACCAACGGAAAAACCACCGCTTCTACTCTACTTTTTGATATTTTCAAAAATTTAGGTTACCAAAGCGCACTCATTTCTACCGTAGAGTACAGAATTGGAGATGAAATCATTCCTTCAACTCACACTACTCCAGATGTAATTCGTTTGAATAAAATGTTGGCAAAAGCTGTAGAAACCGGTTGCGAATATGCTTTTATGGAAGTTTCTTCTCACGGAATTCATCAAGACAGAATTGAAGGTTTACACTTTGCTGTGGCTGGTTTTACCAATCTCACGCATGATCATCTTGATTATCATAAAACGTTTGATGAATATCTGAAAACCAAAAAGAGATTCTTTGACGAATTGCCAGAAACTGCAGTAGCGATTACCAATGCTGATGATAAAAATGGCGATGTAATGCTACAAAACACCAAAGCGAAAAAGAAAGATTACGCTTTGAAAACTTTGGCAGATTATCACGGGAAAATTTTAGAAGTTGATTTCAACGGAATGCTTCTAAATTTCAACGGAAAAGAATTCTGGACGACTTTAACGGGTAAATTCAATGTTTATAATTTACTTCTAGCTTTTGCTATTTCAGTGGAATTAGGATTCAATGAAGAAGAAGTTTTACAAGCGATTTCAACGCTAAAAAGAGTGAATGGCAGATTTGAAACCATAAAATCTGATGGCGGAATTTTCTTCATCGTAGATTATGCTCACACTCCTGATGCTTTGGAAAATGTTTTAGATTCCATCAACGAAATCAGAACCAAAAACGAAAGATTAATTACCGTTTTCGGTTGTGGTGGAGACAGAGACCATGCAAAAAGACCAGAAATGGGGAAAATTGCTACCAGAAAATCTACGTTAGCCATCATTACCACAGATAATCCGAGAACTGAAAATCCTCAAGATATTATCAAAGAAATTGAAGCAGGTGTAGAACCGCAGAATTTCAGCAAATACACTTCTATTCCAGACAGAAGAGAAGCGATAAAGATGGCAATAAAATTCGCTGAGCCAAAAGATATTGTTCTCGTTGCAGGAAAAGGTCACGAAACGTATCAGGAAATCAATGGAGTGAGACATCATTTTGATGACAAAGAGACGATTATAGAACTATATAAATTGATGTCGAAGTAATTTGTTGATGAAAAAATTATTTAAAATATTATTAGCTGTCATTTCAATCCTTGTTGTAGGAGTTTTGATGTTGTATCTATTTACAAACAAGTTTGAAAGAAAGTTAAATATTTTAGATTGTGAAGGTATTTATTACAAAGGATTATTTGAAAAACCAAAACCTGGATATTTAGATTTTTCGGAAAATAATGCTAAAGTAGATATTGCAAACTGTCTTTGTGAAAAATACATTAAAAATAAAGATACGACTTACAAAAAAGAAATAATAAAATTATATGATAACATTGGGCTAAAATGGGAAAAATATGAAAAGCCAAATATTAATGCTGATACAATATGTAAATATAGAGGTCAAATATTTATCCAAGCCTTTGACTTGTAAACATTAAAATTAAACAAATGCTATACTATCTATACGAATATCTTACCAATCACGGAATTCACATTCCCGGATTAAACTTATTGAAATACATCTCTTTCAGAGCAGCGTTTGCTGTGCTTTTGTCATTGCTGATTGCTCTAGTTTATGGTAAAAAAATCATCAATTATCTGCGCAACAAACAGATGGGAGAATTGGTAAGAGATCTCGGGTTAGAAGGACAAAAACAAAAAGAAGGTACACCAACTATGGGAGGTTTAATCATCATTTTTGCCACCATTATTCCTGTGCTTTTATTTACAAAATTTAATATTTATGTTCTTCTGTTAATTGTTTCCATGCTTTGGATGGGAGCCATCGGCTTTATAGATGATTATCTCAAAAAAATAAAGAAAAACAAAGACGGTTTAAGCGGAATTTTTAAAATTATAGGACAAGTTGGTTTAGGACTAATCGTAGGAGTTACCATGTATTTTCACCCAGACATTACCATCAAAAGAAAATATGCGGATGCTCACGAAATCAATAGAACAAGCGTTTCTCAAAACTTCGCTCCAGCCGAAAGAGAAACCATTTCTACCGTTCCATTTATGAAAAATAATGAATTTGATTACAGTAAAATTCTTTTCTGGATGGACGAATCTTCGCAGGAAGAATGGGCTTGGATTATTTTTATTCCACTGGTAATTTTCATTGTGACCGCTGTTTCTAATGGAGCCAATATTACAGACGGAATTGATGGACTCGCCGCAGGAACGAGTGTGGTAATTTTAGGAACACTCGCATTTTTCGCTTATCTATCTGGAAACATCATTTTCGCTGATTATCTGAATATTATGTTCCTTCCGAACATGGGAGAAACCACAATTTTCGCAGTGGCTCTAATTGGAGCAACCATAGGATTTTTCTGGTACAATACTTATCCAGCTCAAGTTTTTATGGGCGACACTGGTAGTTTAATGTTAGGAGGTGTAATTGCAGTTTTGGCAATTATTTTAAGAAAAGAATTATTGATTCCTGTTTTATGTGGGATTTTCTTAATCGAAAATCTTTCAGTAATGCTACAAGTAGCAGTTTTTAAATACAGAAAGAAAAAGTACGGATTAGAGTACGCTCAGAATAACAGATTGTTTAAAATGTCTCCACTTCATCACCATTATCAGAAAAGTGGTTTCCATGAAAGCAAAATTGTTAACAGAATGATTATCATAGGAGTTATGTTAGCGATTGTTTGTTTAATAACACTGAAAATTAGATAAAAATTAAGTTCCACAGGAACGAAAGATATGAGAACGTTGGATTTTAATCCAACAAAATAAAAAGGTTTGAAATAAAAATCGAAATGGAAAAAATGAAAGTCGTAATTCTAGGAGGAGGAGAAAGTGGAGTGGGCGCTGCAATTTTGGCTAAAACTAAAGGTTTGGAAGTTTTTCTTTCAGACAAAGGCGAAATTAAAGAGAATTACAAAAAAGTTTTGGTAGAAAACGGTATCGAGTTTGAAGAAAAAAACCACGATGAAGAAAGAATTCTTGCTGCAGATTGGGTCATAAAATCTCCAGGAGTCCCTAAGAAAGCTGAAATGGTTCAAAAAATCAAAGCGAAAGGAATCAGACTTTCTTCGGAGATAGAATTCGGTGCAGAATTTACCAATGCCAAAATCATCGCCATCACAGGAAGTAATGGGAAAACCACTACTACATCAATCATTTATCATATTCTGAAAAATGACAATTTGAATGTAGGTTTAGGTGGAAACATCGGCAAAAGTTTCGCAATGCAAGTTGCGCAAGAAAATTTTGATTATTATGTGTTAGAAGTAAGCAGCTTCCAATTAGATGATATTCAGAATTTTAGACCATATATTTCTTTATTGTTGAATTTGAGTCCAGATCATCTTGACCAATACAATTACAACTACGAAGAATATGCTTTGGCAAAATTTAGAATTGCCGAAAATCAAGAAAACGACAATTATTTCATCTACAATAAAGACGATGAAATGAGTCAAAAACTGCTTCAAGAATTAGATTTGCGAGTGAAGCAAATTCCTTTCTCTATGAAGGAAAAACTAGAGGAAGGAGGTTATACAGAAGAGGAAAAAATTGTGGTAAAACTTCACGATGAGTTTTCTATGAAAATAGAAGATTTATCTCTGATGGGAACGCATAATGTTGCGAATAGTTTAGCTGCCTCTATCGCTGGTAAATTATTGAATATCAGCAACGAAAGCATTAGAAATTCTCTGATGACTTTCCAAGCAGTAGAACACAGATTAGAAGGTGTAGCCGAAATTAATGGTGTAAAATTCATTAATGATTCTAAAGCAACCAATGTAAACGCTACGTACTATGCTTTAGAAAGCATGAAAACACCAACGGTTTGGATTGTTGGTGGAACAGACAAAGGAAATGATTATACGGAAATTGAAGATTTAGTAAAAAGAAAAGTAAAAGCGATTGTTTGTCTTGGATTAGATAATTCTAAAATCATAGAATTTTTCAAAGACAAAAAAGACATTATCGTAGATACTTCTAGCATGGAAGAAGCGGTGAAAACTGCGAAATCTCTAGCAGAAAAAGGAGATACCGTTTTACTTTCTCCTTGTTGTGCAAGTTTTGATTTATTCAATAACTATGAACACAGAGGACAATTATTTAAAGAAGAAGTTTTAAAAAATAATTAAAAAAAAGCCACGAAGTGGCGATAAGAAATAAAATAGGATTTCAATCCTATAAATAAAGAATGGAACAACAAGAAAACAAATTTGAACTTTTAAAAGGCGACAAAGTGCTTTGGATGGTGATTATTTTAATCTCCTTCTTTTCCGTGTTCCCTGTATATTCTGCAAGTTCTAACTTAGAATACATTGTGCAGAATGGTACAACTACGGGACACGTTATCAAGCACATGTTTTTTGTTTTCTTAGGTTTAGCCATTATGAGAGCTGTAGGAACTGTAAAATACGAACACATCGGAAAACTGAGCAGTATCCTTCTCGGAATTATGGTGATTTTACTTTTTGTAACCATGTTTACAGGACAAAAAATTGATGGAGCGTCTGCTTCTCGTTGGTTAAAAATCCCAGGAACACCTATTTCTTTTCAGCCATCAAGCTTTGCATACCTCATGTTAGTTATCTATTTGTGCAGATATTTAACTAAAAAAATTAAAAGAGAAAGACTTCCGATAGAGAACATTTTTTACATTTTCGGGCCAGTTTTATTGGTTTTCATTTTGGTTGCAAAAGACAATGGTTCTACTGCTTTGATGATTCTAATGGTTTCTTTAGCAGTAATGTTGGTTGGTCAACTTTCCGCAAAATACATTTTAGGATTTTTAGGAATTTCAGGACTTTTTGTGGGAATTTTCTTGTTTTTGGCTTTAAAAACAGATTTAATTGGCAGCAATCGTGTTCATACTTGGGTAAGTAGAATAGAAACTTTTGCCAATTCTAAGAAAAATGCCAATGTAGAAGACGAAACTGTAAAAGCAAAAAACTATCAGGTAAACCAAGCAAAAGCAGCCATAGTTCATGGCGGAATTACAGGAATGGGACCAGGAAAATCTGCATTGAAACAAATGCTTCCACAGTCTGCTTCCGATTTTATTTTCGCGATTATTGTAGAAGAATATGGCTTTTTTGGGGCATTCGCACTCATCACTTTGTATATGATTATGATGATTAGAATCGTGATGATTGCCAGTAAAATGCGGGCATTTTTCGGGAGTTTATTGGTGCTGAGTTTAGGAATTATGATTTTCGTGCAACTGGCAGTAAATATTGCAGTTGCGGTGAATTTAATTCCCGTAACAGGACAACCTTTGCCTTTAATAAGTTATGGAGGAACTTCAATGTTGGTGACTTATCTTCAATTAGGAATTATTCTGAATGTAAGTTCTAGAATTCTCACCTTCGAAGAAGAAGGAATGGGTAAAAAACAGAATGTAGAAGAAATTAATGATATAGCGTAATGACAAGTCTCGACTTGTCAAAAAAATGATAAAAATATGAGCAAAAAATTAAAAGTTTTAATGAGTGGTGGTGGAACTGGTGGTCACATCTTTCCTGCCGTTGCAATTGCGCAGGAAATACAAAAACGTTTTCCTGATGCAGAATTTTTGTTCATGGGTGCCAATGGAAAAATGGAGATGGAAAAAGTTCCGCAAGCTGGCTTCAAAATTGAAGGACTCAATATTGCTGGCTTTGACAGAGGAAATCTTTTGGCTAATATTAATTTACCGTTTAAGGTGATTTCTAGTTTATTGAAAGCTAGAAAAATCATCAAAGAATTCCAACCAGATTTTGCGGTAGGAACAGGAGGTTTTGCAAGTGGACCAGCTTTATTCATCGCAGCGAGAATGGGAATCCCTACTTTTATCCAAGAGCAGAATTCTCTTCCTGGGAAAACCAATATTTTCAATGCTAAAAAGGCAAAAACTGTTTTCACCGCCTATCCAAATATGGAAAAATTCTTCCACGGAACGAAAACATTATTTTTAGGAAATCCTATCAGAAAAAACATTATTACTGATATCATTGACAGCGATTTAGCGAAAGAAAAATTAGGTTTAGAAAAAGGGAAATTAACGATACTTTCTGTTGGCGGTTCTTTAGGTTCTAGAACTTTGAATAACGGCTGGAAAGAAAACATTAATCAAGTTTTAGAAAAAGATTACCAACTCATTTGGCAAACAGGTAAACTAGATTATAAAAATATTTTAGAAGAAACGAAAGACATTCACAGCAGAAACATTCAAATTGTAGAATTTATTAAAAATATGGAAATAGCTTATTCTGCGGCAGATGTAATTGTTTCTAGAGCTGGAGCGATAGCGATTTCGGAATTGGCAATTGCTAAAAAGCCAGTTTTGCTGGTTCCTTTTCCGTTTGCAGCAGAAGATCATCAAACCAAAAACGCTCAGACCTTGGTTGAAAAAAACGCTGCTAAAATGGTGAAAGACACTGAGATGAAAGAGAAATTCTGGAACACGCTTTCAGAAATTTGCGAAAACGAAGGTTTGAGAACGGAAATGTCTCAAAATTTAGAATTTTTTGCAAAACCAAAAGCGACAGAAGAAATTGTGAATGAGATTATTAATAATTTGAATATTTAAAAATTTATATAAAAGTGTTTTCAAAAGATAATATTGCTTTAATCGTAATCGTATTAGTTGTAATTAGTATTTGGATAATGCTTTTTATCTCTCATAATAAGAGAAAAAAGAAAGGAATTAAAATCCTATATAAAGAATCTGATAATTCAAATATTTTGATTACGATTTTTGAAATTATAGGAAAATTCTTTAAATAAAATGAAATGATACAGTATAAAAACTTTTACTTCGTAGGAATCGGTGGAATCGGGATGTCTGCTTTGGCAAGATATTTCCATGCTGCCGGGAAAAATGTTTTGGGTTATGATAAAACCGAAACCAAACTCACTACAGAGCTTCAAAAGGAAGGAATTTCTATCACTTTTGAAGATGTGGTAGATGAGAAAATTTCGTCTTTGAAGAAAGAAGAAACATTAGTGATTTATACACCTGCAATTAAAGTTTTGGGAATTTTAGACTACTTTAATGAAAATGGTTTTGAAGTTTTAAAACGTGCAAAAGTTCTCGGAATGATTACCGAAGATACCAATTGTATCGCAGTAGCTGGAACGCATGGCAAAACTACTACTTCAAGTTTGGTAGCACATCTTTGCAAAGTGGCGAATCTTCCATTTTCAGGATTTTTAGGTGGAATTGCAGAAAATTATAAGTCAAATTTCATCTTTAACGGAACAGAAATGTCTGTTTTAGAAGCAGATGAGTATGACAGAAGTTTCCTTAATCTTTCACCAGATTGGGCAATTATTACTTCTATTGATGCAGACCATCTTGATATTTATGGAGACACAGAAACCATAGAACAAGGATTTAGAGATTTTGCAGATTTAGTGCCAGAAAACGACCAACTTTTCGTGAGAAAAGGCGTAAATATTGGCAGACCTTGCAAAACGTATGCAGTAAATGAAGAAGCTGATTATTATTCTGATAATCTGCATATTGTAGATGGTTGGATGATGTTTGATTTTCATGCAGGCGAACAAACCGTAGAATTTGCATGGCAAATTCCGGGAACGCATAATGTGGAAAATGCAACTGCTGCGATTGCTGTTTTGCACAATTTAGGAGCAGATTTTACAGCATTACAAGAAGGGATTTCTAGTTTCAAAGGAATTAAAAGACGTTATACCAAACATACTTTTGAAAACGGAAAAATTTATGTAGATGATTATGCACACCACCCTACAGAACTGAATGCGGTGATAGGTTCCATCAGAACTTTTAACCCAAATAAAAAACTGTTGGTAGCGTTTCAGCCACATTTATTCAGCAGAACCAGAGATTTTGCAGATGGTTTTGCAGAAAGTTTAGCGGCAGCAGATGAATTGTTATTATTAGACATTTATCCAGCAAGAGAATTACAAAAAGATTTTGAAGGGGTAACTTCTGATTGGTTGCTAGAAAAAGTACAGTTAGAGAAAAAAGAAGTGTGCAGTTTAAGCGAAGCTTTTGACAAAATCAAAGAAAAAGATTTTGATATTTTGCTTACAGTAGGTGCAGGAAACATAGACACTTTGTATGACCCAATTATGAATTGGATTGGTACATTGAAAAATTAAAATTAGAAAAAACTCGGAAGTAAGTTTATGAAAAACAAGTGGAGAATTCTCAAAATTTTTGTCACAGTAGTCATCTTCGGATTTCTATTGAGCTTCTCTTTGAAGAGATTCAATGACCGAAAAATTGATGAGCAATCTATCATCGTAAAATTAAATGATAGCTCCTCTCCTGTTTATTTTGTGGACGAAAAAGACATTAGAACCATTGTAGAAAGGTATAATACCACAAAAAAAGTGGGCGATGTAGATATCCCGAGTTTAGAAAAAAAATTAAACGAATTGCCTGCTGTAGATAGCGCAAACGTTTATTTGAATTTAAATGGAAAACTTAATGTAGATATTAAACAAAGAGTTCCTGTTTTTAGATTAAATAATGGCGGAAAAGGATTTTATGTAGACAAAAAAGGAATAGAATTCCCAATTTCTAAAACATACTCTCATCCTTGCATGCTGGTTTCTGGCGATGTGAAGAAGAAAGAGTATAAAAAACTCATTGAGTTAATAGAAAAAATAAACAAAGACAGTTTCTGCAAAAATTTCTTTGTAGGAATCACAAAAGAAAACGGAAACTACAATCTTGCAACCAGCGATGGAAATTATAAAGTAGAAATCGGTGATTTAGATAGAATAGACTTTAAAGTAAAAGGTTTTAAAACATTTGTAGAAAAATATTTGGTCTATCAAGCTCCAGAAAAATATTCTAAAATTTCTGTGAAATATGATAACCAAATCATAACCACTCTTAATTCTGGTTATAAACCCGAAGAAGACAGTTTACAAACAAATGAACAAACCCCAATAAACACCGTAACAGGAACACAAAAAACCGAAGAAAAAACAACTAATTAAAAAAGAGAACAGCAATATATGGAAACACATGATTATTCAGTAGGTTTAGACATTGGTACCACGAAAATTGTTGCCATTGTAGGCAGAAAAAATGCCCACGGAAAAATTGAAGTTTTAGGCGTAGGTAAAGCCAAAAGTTTGGGAGTTCACAAAGGAATTGTGAATAATATTTCTCAAACGATAAGCTCTATCAAAGCTGCTATTTCAGAAGCAGAAAAATCTTCAGGAGTTCCTATTCATAGAGTAACTGTAGGTATCGCAGGCAAACACATTCGTAGTCTGCAACACTCAGATTACATCATGAGAGAAAACCCAGATAAATATATCACAGATGAAGATATAGAAATCTTAAAAGACCAAGTAAAAAAGCTGGTCATGCTTCCTGGTGAAGAAATCATTCACGTGCTTCCACAAGAGTACAAAGTAGATTCTGAAGGCGAAATCCAAGAACCAATCGGCATGCACGGAAAACGTCTGGAAGCAAATTTCCACGTAGTCGTGGGTCAAATGGGAAGCATCAGAAATATCGCACGTTGCGTTCGCGAAGCTGGTTTAGAAATGGAAGCCCTTACATTAGAACCTCTTGCCTCTTCAGAAGCTGTTCTTACTACTGAAGAAAAAGAAGCAGGAGTTGCCATCGTAGACATCGGTGGTGGTACTACAGATATTGCTATTTTTAAAGATAACATCATTCGTCATACTTGCGTTATTCCTTATGGTGGCGGAATTATCACAGATGATATTAAAGAAGGCTGTTCAATCATAGAAAAACACGCAGAGCAACTGAAAGTAAAATTCGGGTCTGCTGTACCAGATTTAGAAAAAGATTCTACGTTTGTTACCATTCCTGGTTTACACGGAAGACCAGACAAAGAAATTTCTCTAAAATCTTTGGCAAGTATTATCAATGCAAGAGTAGAAGAAATTCTCGAAATGGTAAATACAGAATTAAAAGCTTATGGAGCTTATGAACAAAAACGCAAACTCATCGCAGGAATTGTGTTAACAGGAGGCGGTTCTAATCTTAAAAACCTTCGTCAGTTAGCCAATTATGTAACAGGATTTGATGCGAGAATTGGTTTTGCCAATGAATATATTGCCAATGACAAAAACCAATATTTGAAATCTCCAGAGTTTGCAACTTCAATTGGTTTATTGATGGAAAGTTTAAAAATTCACGACAAAAAACCTGTAGAAAAACCTGTAGAAGAGCCAAAAGTAATAGAAGTTCCTCAAACAGAAAATACGGTAGAAGAAATAAAAACTGAGGAGCAAGAAATCACACAACACATCGAGGAAGTGAAGAAAAACAAACCTACTTTTGGACAATCTATCCTTGAAAAAGTAAAAAAATTCTTCGAAGAAGTAGAATAATTAAAACGAATAACACTAAAATAAGTAAGTAACTTTTATACATCGAAAATATATGGAAAATACATTAAATACAGGGTTTTCATTCGATTTACCAAAAGGAAATTCATCTATCATAAAAGTGATTGGTGTAGGTGGTGGAGGTAACAATGCGTTGAAACACATGTACGAGAAAGGAATTCATGGAGTAGATTTTATCATTTGTAACACCGATGCACAAACACTAGATAATAACCCAATTTCTACAAAAGTTCAGTTAGGAGCTGCCATTACAGAAGGTTTAGGAGCTGGAGCAGATCCAGAAGTTGGAGAAAAATCTGCCTTAGAAAGTATTGATGAAATCAAAGCTGTTCTAGGTCATAATACCAAAATGGTTTTCATTACCGCAGGAATGGGTGGCGGAACAGGTACTGGTGCTGCTCCTGTTATTGCAAAAATCGCTAAAGAAATGGGAATTTTAACCATTGGTATTGTTACCGTTCCTTTTAGTTTTGAAGGAAAAAGAAGACTAGAACAAGCCGAAAATGGTTTAGAAAAACTTCGCAATAATGTAGATTCCTTAATTGTTATTAATAACGATAAACTTCGTCAGCAATTTGGTAACCTTGGCTTCAAATCTGGTTTTGCTAAGGCAGATGAAGTGTTAGCCAATGCTGCTAAAGGTATGGCAGAAGTGATTACTGGTTATTTCGATGTAAATATAGACTTCCGTGATGCACGTTCAGTTTTACATAATTCTGGTACCGCACTCATGTCTACAGGAACAGCTTCTGGCGAAAATAAAGCAGAAGAAGCAGTGAAAAAAGCACTCGATTCTCCATTATTGAATGATAATAAAATCACAGGAGCTAAAAACGTTCTTCTACTTATCAGAAGTGGAAACGAAGAAGCTACAATGGATGAAATCGGCTTAATTAATGACCACATTCAGCGCGAAGCAGGAAACACTGCAGATATTATCTTCGGTGTAGGAACAGATGCAGAATTGGGAGATTCTATAAGTGTATTGGTTATTGCCACTGGTTTTGCAGCGGATGATCAAAAATATGCAGGTCCTACCGAAAAAATTAGATACTCATTAGAAGACAGTCCTTCTTCTCCAAAAGTGAAGAGAGAATCTCCATTTGGCAGAACTTCTACTGAAAAATCTCAAGAAAATCCAATGCAAAATTCATCAAAAAGCATGTTTTTCTTAGATGATTCTAATGATAGCAGTACTCCAGACTTCCCAAGTAATTCTGTGAATCAATTTGCAGAAACACAAGCAGCTGTAATGGAAGAAAGAATAGAAGAACTTAGATTTTTTGAAGACGAAAGTTTAAGCATCGAAAGCAGTCATCAAACTTTTGAAGTAGAAGAACAAGAAAATAATGTTTTAGAATTATTTTCATTTGATGATGAAGACGTTTTAGAATCTCAATCTTTCACTTTTGAAACAGAAGAAAAGAAAACGACTATTATTGAAGAAACTCAGTTTAATGCTGCACAAGAAGTAGAAAATGTGAAACTTTCTGTGGAAGAAACCAAAGAAGAAATTTCTTTCATTTTAGAAGAAAAAACGGCAGAAACTTATAAACCAAAAGCAGAAACGAAAACTTTAGTTGAAGAAAAACCTATTGAATTTACCTTCAAAATTGCAGAAGAAATAGAAGAAGTAAAAACTGTGTTTGAAAATCACACCGAAGAAAAAATCACTTTTACAGAAACTAAAATTGAAGAGGAATTTAAATTTATCGAAAAAAATACTGCCACAGAAAAAGTTCAGGCAAGAAGAGATAAATTAAAAGAGTTCAACTCTCGTTATCAGACGATAGAAAACGAAAATGAATTCGAAAACATTCCTGCTTTCAGAAGAAAAAACATCAATATTGGTCACGAAAATGCTTCTCAACAGCAGATTTCTAGTTTCCTTTCTGAAAACAACGGAAGAGTACAACTTAGAGAAAACAAGTTTTTAAACAAAGACGTAGATTAAAATTTTCAAAATTTAGAAAAAATGAGTTTAGAACTTACCATAAACGAAGCGATTAAAACCGCAATGAGAGAAAAAGACAAAGTTGCTCTTGACTCTCTAAGAGCCGTAAAATCTCAAATTCTCCTGCTCAAAACTGAAGCAAAAGGAGCTGATGTTTCTGCAGAACAAGAAATTGCCATTCTTCAAAGAATGATTAAGCAAAGAAAAGATTCTTACGAACAATTTGTTGCTCAAAACAGAAATGATTTGGCAGAAGTAGAATTGGCACAAATGAAAGTGATTGAACAATTTTTACCTGCTCAACTTTCTGCGGAAGAATTAGAAGCAGAAATTAAAAAAATCATTACAGAAGTAGGCGCAGAATCTCTAAAAGACTTAGGAAAAGTTATGGGAACTGCTTCTAAAACTTTGGCAGGAAAATCAGATGGAAAATCCATCTCTGAAATGGTGAAAAAACTATTATCATAATTAAATTTTCATATTAACGATAAAGAGCCGATGAAAAATTCATCGGCTTTTTTCATTAAAAAGGAGTCATTTTGTCTTAATAGATTTTTGGCATATTTTTGATAATAGAATTAAATAGAATTTTCCAAATTTTAATTATAAATTTGCACTACAAAATCTTGAATTTTCTAATCATTAAATAAAATATATATTATGTATCCAGCAGATTTAGTAATGCCAATGAAGGCAGAACTCACAGATAAAGGTTTCCAAGACCTTACCTCAGCAGAACAAGTAAATGATGCACTTAAACAACCGGGAACTACCCTAGTTATGGTAAATTCGGTTTGTGGTTGCGCAGCAGGAGCAGCAAGACCAGGTGTTATTTATTCTTTAACTGGTGATAAAAAACCAGACCATTTGACTACTGTTTTTGCAGGTTTTGACACAGAAGCGGTAGCAGAAGCTAGAAAACATTTTGCGCCATTCCCACCAAGTTCACCTTGTGTAGCACTTTTCAAAGATGGCGAATTAGTTCACATGTTAGAAAGACACCACATCGAAGGAAATCCTGCTGGTGCTATTGCAGCAAATTTACAAGCAGCTTACGAAGAATTTTGCTAAAATTTTCTCTAAAATAATCCTCAATCCGTTCTAAATTTTTAGAGCGGATTTTTGTTGCATTCAAATTACAAAATTCTCAAAAATTTTATTAAATTTGAGCAATGGCAACAAAAGCTCTCTTCAATATGGCTGTAAACTGGTTTATTCGACAAAGAATAGACCAAATTCAGAATTTTATGAAACATCCTATTGAAACTCAAAACGGAGTTTTATTTTCTCAACTTTTTCATGCAGAAGAAACAGAATACGGCAAAAAATTCGGGTTCAAAGACATTTCTTCTTACCGAGATTTTCAGCAACAAGTTCCTATCGTAAACTATGAAGAGTTCGAGCCTTACATAGAAAAAGCAAGACAAGGTCAAAAAGATATCTCTTGGCCAGGAGTTATTCGCCAGTTTGCTAAATCTTCTGGAACGACCAATGCAAAGAGCAAATTCATTCCTATTTCAGACGAAAGTCTAGAAGATTGCCATTACAAAGCAGGAAAGGATTTAATTTCCATTTATGCAAATAATCACCCTGATAATCAATTATTTCTCAATAAAAATTTAAGATTAGGCGGAAGTGCAGAATTGTACGAAAGTTTCAATACTAAGTTCGGAGATTTATCTGCTATTTTGATAGAAAATCTTCCTTTTTGGGTAGAAATCACCACGGTTCCCAGCAAAAAAACTTCCCTAATGTCAGAATGGGAAACCAAACTGAAAGCCATCGTTTCGGAAGTTAAAAATCAAGATGTAGGAAGTTTAACTGGCGTTCCAAGTTGGATGATGGTTTTGCTTCAAAGAATTTTAACCGAAACAGGAAAAGGCAATATTTCTGACATTTTCCCAAATTTAGAAGTGTTTTTCCACGGTGGAATCAGTTTTAAACCGTACAGAGAACAGTATAAAAAAATCATCGGAAAAGACATTAATTACTACGAAATTTACAATGCTTCTGAAGGTTTCTTCGGAATTCAAGACAGAAGTGGTAGTGACGAAATGCTTCTGATGCTCGATTACGGAATTTTCTACGAATTTATTCCGATGGATAAATTTGACCGAAATAATCTTCAAGCGATTCCTTTAGAAGAAGTAGCACTCGGCAAAAATTATGCAGTGGTTATTTCTACCAATGGTGGACTTTGGCGTTACTTAATCGGTGATACCGTAAAATTTACATCTCTTTCTCCGCATAGAATTCAGATTTCTGGCAGAACCAAACATTACATCAATGCTTTTGGCGAAGAATTAATGATAGACAATGTAGAAACTGCGCTTAAAAAAGCTTGTGATGCCACAGAAGCTCACGTTTCAGATTATACAGGAGCGCCCGTTTTTATGAGCGAAGGAAAATCTGGAGCCCATGAATGGTTGATTGAATTTGCCAAACATCCGAATAATTTCGAAGCGTTTTCTAAAATTTTTGATGATACTTTAAAATCTATCAATTCAGATTACGAAGCGAAGCGTTACCTCAATATGACGCTGAATCCGCCAATTATTCACATGGCAAAAGAAAAACTTTTCTATCAATGGATGGAATCTAGAGGAAAACTAGGCGGACAAAACAAAGTGCCACGATTGAGCAACGACAGAGAATACATCGATCCACTTTTGGAGTTGAATAAATAAAACCGTTCTATTTTTTGAACGGTTTATTTTTTCTATGCTTTTCTTAACATAAATCAATGACAAAACCGCTAATCATAACTTATCTTTGTAAAAAATTTTTTATAAAATGGAATTATTAGATAAATTAAAGTGGAGATACGCTGCAAAAGCGATGAACGGAGAAAAAGTAAGCGATGAAAAATCAGAAAGAATTTTAGAAGCAGCTCGTCTTGCTCCTACTTCTAGCGGTTTACAGCCTTTCGAAATTTTCGTGGTGTCTAATCAAGATGTTAAAAATCAATTAAAAGAAGCAGCAAGTAATCAACCGCAAGTTGCAGATGCTTCTCATGTTTTGGTTTTCGCAGCTTGGGATACTTACACTGCAGAAAGAATAAACTATATGTTTGATTTAACGAACGAAGTAAGAGGTTTTACTAATGATGGTTGGGAAAACTACAGACAATTTTTATTGAACACTTATGTTCCTAAATCTGCGGAAGAAAACTTCGTACACACTGCAAAACAAGCGTACATTGCATTTGGCGCTGCGATTATTGCTGCTGCTTTCGAAGGCGTAGATGCTACTCCAATGGAAGGTTTCAGCCCAGAAAAAGTAGACGAAATTCTTGGTTTAAGAGAAAAAGGATTAAGAAGTGTTTTACTTTTACCACTTGGTTACAGAGACACTGAAAAAGACTGGTTAGAAAAACTTGAAAAAGTAAGAAAACCAAAAGATAAATTTATCACAGAAGTGAAATAATACAAAAATCCTCAGATAATTCTGAGGATTTTTAGTTGATATAAAGAAGGATTTTAACCTTTCCATTCTACTACCGCTCTAATAAAAGCTTCGGCGTTTTCTAAAGGAATGTTTGGCAAAATTCCGTGACCTAGATTAGCAATGTATTTGTCTTTGCCAAATCTATCAATCATATCATGAACCATTTTTCTAATCACTTCTGGCGAAGAATGTAATCTTGCAGGATCAAAATTTCCTTGAAGAGTGATAGAATTATTGGTAAATTTTCTTGCCAATTCTGGAGTGATTGTCCAATCCACACCAAGAGCAGAAACTTTAGATTTTGTCATTTCTTCTAGAGCGTACCAACAACCTTTCGCAAAAACTACAACGTGAGCTTCTGGAGCTAGAGCTTCTACAATTTGATTAATGTATTTCCAAGAAAACTCTTGATAATCTTCTGGAGAAAGCATTCCGCCCCAAGAATCAAAAATCTGTACCGCAGAAACTCCGCTTTGTACTTTTCTCTTTAAATAAGCGATGGTTACGTCTGTAATTTTTTGTAAAAGCAAATGTGCTGCTTCTGGTTGAGTAAAGCAAAATGACTTCGCAATATCAAAAGATTTAGAACCTTTTCCTTCTACTGCATAACAAAGAAGTGTCCAAGGTGAACCAGCAAAACCAATCAAAGGAATTTCGTTTTCTAATTTCTGTAAAGTGATGTCAATTGCATCATAAACATATTTCAGATTTTCTTCTGCTCCTTCTACTTGCAGATTTTGTACTTGTTCTAAAGTTCTTATTGGTGTGTCTAACCATGGTCCAACTGCTTCTTTCATTTTGAAATCAATTCCCATCGCTTGTGGAACTACCAAAATATCAGAAAATAAAATCGCTGCATCTAGCGGAAATCTTCTAATCGGTTGAACAGTAATTTCTGCTGCCAATTCTGGAGTTTGACAACGCGTGAAGAAATCATATTGGTCACGAAGTGCGATGAATTCTGGCAAATATCTTCCTGCTTGTCTCATCATCCAAACTGGTGGTCTTTCTACAGTTTCGCCTCGTAATGCTCTTAAATATAGGTCGTTTTTTATCATTTTTCTTGTTTTGCTTCTCACGGATTACACAGATTTTCACAGAAAATAAATTCAAGATTTCTATTTCTTAGTCTTTAACTGATTTAATTTCAATCAATGAAAAAATTAAATTTTAAATTAAAAATCTGTGCTATCTGTGAGACATTATTATTTTAATTAAATCTTCTAAATTGCTTTCTTTACTGGTAAAAATTTTATTTTGTGTAAATTTTCTCAGCTCCTTTTCTGTGGTTTGTCCGATAGAAAAGATTTTCAAATTTTCTAAGGAATTAAACTTTGCAAAACTACGAACTCCACTTGGACTAAAAAAAACTACAGCCTCATATTTTTCATGAATTTCTGGGTAGAGAATTTTAGTATTGTAAAGCACCACTTTTTTGTAAGAAATATTCTGAAGAGGTAATGCTTTATCTAAAATATCAAGTGCTAAATTTCCACAAAAATGAATAAAATTTTCTTTTTGGCTATGCTTGAGAATAAATTCAGACAAATCATTGAGATGTTTCTTCACTTTAAAAGTTCCAAAACCGTTATTTCTCAATTCTTTTTTGGTTTTAAGACCTACCGCGTAGATTTTATTATAATGGGCTTCTTGGAAATTTTCATTCGGTTGAAAACCATTTTCAAAGAAAGATTTTACAGCGTTTACGCTCGTGAAAATAAGCGAAGAATTCTTAAGTGGAAAAGGCTTTGTTTTAATTTTTTCAATCGCTATAAAATCCTTAAAATCACAAGAAAAACCGGTTTCTAATTTCTCTGAAACCTCATGTTCGATTCCTGTTTTAGTGAAAAGGATTTTCATAATGACTCTATTCCTTTATTTGTTTCTTAATTTCTTCCATCATTTCTTTTCCTCCGTTTTCAAGCACAAATTCTGCAAATTTTTTCCCGTAATTTTCAGAATCATCATATTCAAATTCTTCAACTACATTTATCGTTTTACTTCCGTCTAAAGAATTTAATCTTCCCGAAAATTTGATTTTATTTTCTTCAAAAATAGCTATTGCTCCAATTGGCGCAGTACATCCACCTTCTAAAGTTCTGAGGAAATTACGTTCTATTTCAACGCAAATTTGAGTGGTTTTATGATTGATTTTTTGCAAAATTGCTTTGGTTTCTACATCATCTACTCTACTCGAAATTGCTACAACTCCCTGACTAGGTGCAGAAATCATAAAATCAAGCATTTCATATTCCAACTCCATTTCCATTCTTTTAATGCCTGCCAAAGAAAAAAGTGTAGCATCAAAATCTCCTTCTTCTAATTTCTTTAATCGCGTTTGTACGTTTCCTCGAATGTCTGAAAACTGAGTGTTCGGGAATTTTTCTGACCAAAAAGCTCTTCTTCTCAAACTGCTGGTTGCGATTTTAAGTTCTGCTAAATCTTTATTTTTAGAAGAAGATTTTCTCACCAAAACATCTTGCGGAAAATCTCTTTCCAAAACGGCAGAAACTTCTATATTTTGAGGTAAAATAGTAGGAACATCTTTCAGAGAATGTACTGCAATATCTATTTCATTATTGAGTAAAGCGATATCTAAATCTTTGGTAAAAACGCCCGTAATTCCTAGAGAATAAAGCGGTTGATTAAGATTTTTATCACCAGAAGAAAGCACAGGAACCAGTACTGTTTCGTAGCCTAAATTTTGTAATTTTTGTTCTACTTCTTTTGCTTGCCACATTGCAAGAGGCGAATTTCTGGTACCTATTCTAATCATTATAAAAATTTATTTTCTTGAAAACTTGATAAATCCTAAATCGTAAATTCTAAAATTACTGATGTTTTTTGTTGAACTCTTCTTTAGGTTGTTCTACCAAAATTTCGTTCATCAACTTAGTAACTTCTTCGGCACGAAGCGGATTTTCGATGATATATTTCGCAAATCTATTGGTGATTTTTTGAATCAATTTTTCGGTGAGTTCCATGTCTTCTATATCCACATATCTGTGTTTTCTGTGGAAATTATGCATTTCATGGTCTTCTATGTGTTTCAGCGCAGCTTTAAACTGATGAATATTCGGTGCGAATTTTCTTTTTCTTTCCCAAGCCAAAAATTCTTTAGTCATTTCCTTGATGATTTTCTCCGCTTTAGGAATTTCTTTCTTGCGCTGTTCTATGGTTTCCTGAATATGCTTAGACAATTCGTCTACGTCTACCAATTGTACCGCTTTATTTTCCGCCACTTTTTTATCAACATTATTCGGAATAGAAAGGTCTATCACCAATGTTTCTTTTCCATTCGGAAAATGTTTCTGGTGAATAATCGGGTGCGAAGCGCCAGTTGCAACGATAAGAATGTCTGTAGATTTCAGTTCTTCTTCGAAATTTTCAAAAGCTATTTGCGGAATGTTATACTTTTCTGCAATTTTCTCTGCTTTTTCATAAGAACGGTTGGCGATTTTTACTTTTGGCTGATAAACATGTTTCACCAAATTTTCTACAGTATTTTGACCGATTTCTCCAGTTCCCAAAAGAAGAATATTCTTTTCTGAAATCTGTTTTTGAGTTTTTAAGATATAATGAACCGCTGCATAAGAAACAGAAGCTGCTCCGTTTGAAAGTGCGGTTTCGTTTTTAATTCTTTTAGAAATTTGAATCGCCGAATTGATGGCTCTTTCTAAATAAGGATTGCTAAAACTTTTATGTTTTTTGAAGCGATGGTAAGCATTTTTTATCTGACCAATGATTTCGAAGTCTCCTAAAATCTGACTTTCTAAACCTGCAGAAACTCTGAAAAGATGATATAAGGCTTCTTCGTTTTTCTGAACATTTACAAACTGCATAAAATCCATCAAACTTACTTCTACACTCTTGCAATACATCTCTGCAATGGCCATGTAATTACTTGAAGTAGTGTAAATTTCGGTTCTGTTACAAGTAGAAACTACAAATGCATCACCCAGTTTCTTTTCATGAATTTCTTTTACGAACTGTTTTACGTGTTCATCAAAAAACGCAAATTTACCTCTGATTTCGGCATTGGCTTTTTCAAAACTAATGCTTAAAACAGTGAAGTTCTGTGTATTATATGTCTTCGCAAGAGAATTCATTTCAAGTCTGCAAATTTAATCATTATTATGATATAAAATTTCTAATTTTCATCATATTTTAATAGATGTTATGAATTGAAATATTTGGTCATCACATAATGAAACCCGATGGGTTTTATGTTAAACAATTCACCTTCAATTTTATACCCTAATTTTCGGTAAAATTCTGATGCAGTTTCTCTGGCATTCATCCAAATTTTTTGAATTTGAGCTTCTCTCAGAATTTCCTCAGCTTTTTCTACCAATTTTTTTCCTATTCCTTTTCCTTGATAATCTTCTGAAACTGCCATTCCTCTAATTTGAGCAATTTGTCCATTTTGCAAGACGGTAATAATTCCCACAATTCTATCTTCCACGAAATAACCTAGATGAAAAGTTTGGTCATCAAAATCACCACTGAACTCATGCGATTCTTGAGGAAGATTTTTTCTAAGGATTTCTCGTCTAAGAAGATAAGTCTCTTCTGGGCTAATTCTTTTAATCATTTGAAAATCTGAATATTAAATTATTTTAAGAATTGAAATTCATTAAATTCTCAACAGAGAAAAATAATTTTTAAAGTTTCGAGTTTAAAGTTACAACAAGCATTTAAAAATTTATAAAATTTTAACGATATTTTTTGTTTTTCATTATTTTTAAATGCTCTGAAATTTATATCTTTGTCACTTAAAAATTTATAGAAGAAAATGGGGTTATTTGATATGTTCACGCAAGAAATTGCGATAGACTTAGGAACAGCGAACACACTTATCATACATAATAATAAAATCGTGATTGACCAACCGTCAATCGTGGCTATCGAGCGTTCAACTGGAAAGGCAATTGCTGTAGGAGAACAAGCGAAACACATGCAAGGAAAAACGCACGAAGATATTAAAACGATTCGTCCGCTAAAAGATGGTGTAATTGCAGATTTTGCTGCATCAGAACACATGATTAAGGAATTTATCAAACAAATTCCTGGCATCAAAGGAAAATTAATTCAGCCTTCTCTTAGAATTGTAATTTGTATTCCTTCTGGCATTACAGAAGTAGAAAAAAGAGCGGTAAGAGATTCTGCTCAAAAAGTAAATGCTAAAGAAGTAAGATTAATTTATGAACCAATGGCTGCAGCAATAGGTGTAGGAATTGATGTACAAAAACCTGAAGGTAACATGATTATCGATATAGGTGGTGGTACTACAGAAATTGCAGTAGTGGCTCTTGGTGGTATTGTTTGTGATAAATCTGTAAAAATTGCAGGTGATGTTTTCACGAATGATATTGCTTATTACTTAAGAACTCATCACAACTTATACATCGGAGAAAGAACAGCAGAAAGAGTGAAAATAGAAGTAGGTTCTGCAGTAGAAGATTTAGATGTAGAAGTAGAAGATATTCCAGTACAAGGTAGAGATTTAATTACTGGTAAACCAAAAGAAATTATGGTAGGTTATAAAGAAATCGCAAGAGCTCTAGATAAATCTATCATCAGAATAGAAGATGCAGTAATGGAAACGCTTTCTCTTACTCCGCCAGAATTAGCAGCAGATATTTACAAAACTGGTATTTATTTAGCTGGTGGTGGTGCTTTATTAAGAGGATTAGCAGACAGACTTCACAAGAAAACAGGATTACCAGTTTTCGTAGCAGAAGATCCATTAAGAGCAGTTGTTCGTGGAACAGGAATTGCTCTTAAAAACATGGATAAATTTAACTTCCTTATAAAATAAGTAAAAACCTAGTTATACAATGGGGTTTTTGATAAGATTATTTAGCAAGAACGGATTATTTCTGTTCTTTCTTTTTTTACAAATAATTGCTGTAACATTGATTTTCAGTAGAAACTCAATGCAACAATCTTTTATTGCAGCACAAACTACCGCGTTTAATGCTTGGGTTTCTGGTTACATAGACGAAGGAACCAGCTACTTAAAACTGAAGCAAATTAATGAAGAATTAGTTGCTCAGAACAAAACGCTTATGCAACAATTATACGGTAAAGAAAAAATTAAAAATCCTAGTTTTGTAAGAGTTACCGACACGATTGGTGGTGGACAAATTTATACTTTCGTAGATGGTGAAATTGTAAATAATTCTATTATTAGAAAAGATAATTATTTTACCATTAACAGAGGAAAAAGACATGGTGTTTTCCCAAAAATGGGCGTAATTGCACCACAAGGAATTGCAGGAATTGTTATCAATACCACTAAAAATTATGCGTTAGTGCAATCTGTACTCAGCATGAACAAAATTAGAATTAATGCTGCGCTCAAAGATTCTGGATTTTTCGGGACGCTTACTTGGAGAGGCGAAAACTCCAGAACGATGCATTTATCAGATATTCCTAAATATGTGCCAATAAAAGTTGGCGACACCGTAGTTACAGATGGTAAATCTGCAATTTTCCCACAAGGAATTATGATTGGTAGAGTTGCGGGCTATGAGGTAGATTCTAAAACAGGATATTGGGATATTTCTGTAGAGTTAAGCCAAAAAATGGGGCAACTTAACAAAGTTTATGTTGTAAGAAATTTAAAAAAATTAGAAGTAAAACAAATTCAAGATACCCTTGACGCCACAATAAACAATGATCAGTAGAAATTTATTTACAGATGTTTTATTAATCGCAATGTTAGTCACATTGCAAATATTTTTATTTAACAGAATAGATATTGCTGGTAAATATACTCCTGTCATCTACATTATTTTTGTTTTGTTTTATCCTTTTTACAGAAATCTCTACATTTTCCTATCGGCGAGTTTTATTTTAGGATTATCTATAGACGCATTTTTAGGAACTTGGGGTATCAATGCATTTGCCACTACACTTATCGCCTATTTTAGAACCATTATTTTCAAAACTTCCACAGAAGTCTCTTCGGATGTATTTTCTTTCCATAATCTTCAGTGGTCACAGTTTTTATTTTATATTTTTTCAAGTATTTTTGTGCATCAACTATTAGTTCAGAGTATAGAATTTTTTAAATTCGACAGGTTTTTTGAAGTAATACTTAATATTTTAGTAACCAGTGTTATTTCTATAATATTTGTACTCCTCTATTCGTTAGCATTTAAAATCAAAGAAAAAGTTTGAAAACAGCCTATTATAAAATTACCTTATTTCTTTTTCTCATTGCCGCAATTTTTGTGGCAAGATTGGTCTATTTACAGTTGCTTACAGATAGATATGCGCTCAATGCAGCCAATACTTCTATCAAAATAGACTATGTCATTCCTCAACGCGGAATTATCTTTGACCGAAACGGAAAAATTTTAGTAGGTAACCAGCCTTCTTATGAAATTTCTTTCACCCAAAGTCAAATGACGCCAGATTTTGACACTTTGGGTTTTTGTAATTTATTAAAAATCAGCAAAAAAGATTTCATCAAAAAAATAGAGTCCATTAAAAAGGAAAAATATTACTCTAAGCTCACTCCTATGACTTTCAAAAGTGATATGAGTAGAGAAGAAATCGCTAGAATTCAGGAAATTATCTTCAAATATCCCGCTTTTAATATTGTAGAAAGACCTCAACGTAAGTATGAAGTTTCTACTTCAGGAAATTTACTTGGCTATACCAATCAGGTCAACGAAAATTACATCAAAAAAGATTCTCTTTATTATTTGCCCGGTGATATTGCTGGAATTACAGGAATAGAGCGTGCCTACGAAAAACAATTGCGTGGCGAAAAAGGAATGCGCTACATTCAGAAAGACATTAAACTGAGAAATGTAGGCCCTTATAAAAACGGTGAGTTAGATAAAGAAGTGGTTTCTGGTAAAGATTTAACGCTTACCATAGACTATGATTTGCAAAGAATCGCCGAAGAAATGCTCGTGAATAAGCATGGTGCAATTGTAGCACTTGACCCCAATAATGGAGAAATTTTAGCGCTCGCAACTGGTCCAGACATAGACCCAAATCTTTTTACAGGACCTAACAAAAAAAGAAATATTTATAGATTGGCAAACGACACCATCTATGACAACAAACCTACTTATGACCGTTCAGTTCAGGCAGCTTATCCTCCAGGTTCGCCTTTCAAATTGTTGACCGCATTAGCTGGTTATCAAATGAAAGTCATCAGTGATTCTACAAAATTTACATGTAGACATGGCTATAGAATGGGAAGACACACCATCGGTTGTCACTGTGGTACTTATTGGCCTATCGGAATGGAAAAAGCCATAGAAAAATCTTGTAACAATTATTTTTCTAGTGTTTATTATAAAATCACCGAAAAATACGGTCCAAAAGGAAGAAATAGAGCCATAGATGAATGGAAAGAAATCATGAACAGCTTCGGTTTAGGAGAATTCATGAATAATGACTTGGCAGTTGGTGCAAAAGGAAAAATTCCTTCTGGAGAATTTTACACGAAAAGATTAGGGGAAAAATGGCATCCATATGAATCTGCTATTTTTAATGGAATGGGACAAGGAGACGTTCTACTTACTCCGCTTCAAATGGCAAATTTTACTGCCGCTATTGTTAATAGAGGTTGGTATTTTACGCCACATATTGTAAAATCTATTGACGGAAAACCAAATCCAGACGAAAGATTTAAGAAAAAACATGTGACCAAAGTAGAACCTAGATATTTTGATGTGGTTCTAAAAGGTATGAAAGATGTTTTCATTGGCGGAACAGCTAGAGGACTTGCTTCTAAAGAATTCACACAACTCGGAAAAACAGGAACTGCACAGGTTCCTGGAGGAAAAGATAATTCAATTTTTGTAATGGCAGCACCTGCTGACAAACCCAAAATTGTGGTGGTTGCGGTAATAGAACACGCTGGTTTTGGTGCAACTTGGGCAGGTCCAGCTTCTACCATTATCGCTGAAAAATATTTGTTAGGAGATATCAAGAGAACTTATCTCTACGATAGAATGATAAAATCTAGTTTCATGGGTGAGTACAAGCGAATGTACATCAATCATCTTACTAAAAAAGGTTGGTATACTGCTCCAAAACCAGACGCCATTCAACTGAAAAAACTAGAAGACAGCCTTAGATTACTCAATGAAAAAAAGGCAGCACAAAACCCTAAAAAATTAAAAGACACCACAAAAAATAATAAAACGTAAAAGATGAAATGGGCAGAAGGAATTGATAAACTTGGCATTTTTCTATACTTGGCTATTTCACTTTTTTCAATAGCAAATATTTATAGTGTAGATGAAGGATTAGGAACCAAACAATTTATATTTTTTGGAATTTCCATCGTGGTAGGACTTGTAATTTTCGCCATGAGAACAAAGTTTTTCGAAAACTTTGCAGGAATTTTTTTCATATTGGGCGTCCTTTCATTAGCAGGTTTACATGTTTTCGGAACTGAAATTTTAGGTCAAAAAAACTGGTACAAGTTTGGCGGTTTTACTATGCAACCTGTAGAATTTGCAAAAATCGGGACAGCACTTATGCTCGCCAATTACGTTTCTGGACCTGATTTTAATCTGAAAATGAGAAAATCACAATTGACAGTTCTGGCGATTATTGGAGTGCCAGCTTTAGTTGTTTTATCCATTCCAGATGTAGGTTCTTTATTAGTTTTTACCGCATTTGCAATTGCTTTATACAGAGAAGGTTTAAATGGCTGGTTATTTATAGTAGGATTTGTTTTAGCAGCTGTTTTTCTTTTGTCGATTGCGTTTAATCCTTTATACATTACTGGAGTTTTAGTAGGTTTAGTCCTCATTTTTATTCTCTTTAATTATCAAAAAATTCATTGGAGCGTTCCTACGATAATCACCATTGTCGGAAGTTTGGGAATTTTAGCAGGCATCAGTTTTGGAACTCCAAAAATCATGGAGAAATTGCCAAAGCATCAGAGAGAAAGAATAGAAGTTCTCTACAAAGGCGAAAAAGCTTTCCGAGATACTTCTGGTTATAACTTATTGTATTCTAAAACGGCTATTGGTTCTGGCGGATTTTGGGGAAAAGGTTATAAACAAGGTTCGGTAACTCAAGGAAAATTCGTTCCTGAACAAGAAACAGACTATATTTTCTGTACAGTGGGAGAAGAATGGGGCTTCTTCGGAAGTTTTCTTTTGGTGTTATTTTATGCCATTTATATCGGGAGAATATTTTACTTAGCCGAAACTCAAAAAAATACTTTTAATCGAGTTTTCGGTTATTGTTTTGCTGGAATATTACTCATGCACTTTTCCATCAATTTAGGAATGGTAATGGGATTATTTCCTACAGTGGGAATTCCACTGCCTTATTTCAGTTACGGAGGAAGTTCTCTTTTAGCATTCTCTATTATGACCGCTATTTTCTTTAAATTAAATTACGCAGATAAGAATTCACTCGTATAAATAAAAAAACTCCGCAACGATTTGCGGAGGTTTTTTATCACTATTTAATTTAATTAATCTATATTAATTCGTTGCTTCTGCTGTAGCAATATTTTGATCTTCTTTTAAAATTCTTTTGGCAAATCTATATTTTGGTCCCCAATAAGAATCATTAAGTGAAGAAACCATAACGCCTTTAGATGTAGCTGCATGAATAAATTTAATTTCTCCTTCTGGTGTAACTTCTTGTACTATTCCTACGTGAGAGATTCTCCTGTTGTGCGCAAAGAAAACTAAATCTCCTTTTTGCAATTGCTGTCTCTCTACTCTTTCTCCTAGCTCAGCTTGTTCTGCAGCAACTCTTGGCAATTCTAAACCTGTAGTTTCTTCATAAACGTTTAAAACGAATGCTGAACAATCTATTCCACTTCTGGTAGAACCACCAAATCTGTAAGGAGTTCCTAAATAAGTATTCGCTTCACTTAGAATATCATCAATCGTTTTAGCATGAGAAATCGCTCCTGTAATCAAAGCAGCCATTTCTGATTTTTTTGCCATTTCAAAAGTTGCATTATAGCTATCATAAGAACTTTTGCTTGCAGAATTTAGATTTCTAGTGTTTATTTTATCTAGTTTGGTACTAGATTTGTATTTTGTAGGTGTAGAAACAACGTAGTTTGTTACACAAGATTGCAACGAGAAGATGGAAATAATTGCAACCAAACTTAGCAAAACTCTTTTCTTCATATTTATTTGATTATCTGTGTAGATTTCTTTTTTAGACAAGACAAAAGTATATCATACAAGTTTTTTAGGACTTGATAATTGTCAGTTAATCAAAAAATTTAACATTTTTTAACATTTGTCTTTCATTTGTTAAAAAAAAATTTCCGCGAGGCTCCTATTTTGGAAATCCTGCGGAATTTTTTTTTAAGACTTTTTAACAAAATATTGTCAAAATCTATAAATTATATAACGCTAGTCTATAATGATGTAAACTTTAACGAAGGAAATTCTTTATTATTAAATTTATTATGTAAATTACTTAAAATCAATACACTAACTGTTTTAAGAAACAAATACTGTTTTCTACGTTTTCATAAGGCTCATAATTAGGAATACGAGAATAGCCGGACTTTTCATAAAGATGAACCGCTGAAACCTGTTGATTACCAGTTTCTAAAACCGAAAAATTATAGCCTTCTTCTTTTGCCCACTTTTCTAAAAGCAATAGAACCATTTTAGCATATCCTTTTCCTCTATACTGTTCTTTGGTAAACATTCTTTTTACTTCGATGGTTTGGTCATCATATTTTTTATAAGCACCACAAGCAATGGGTTCTTTGTCAATATAAATGATAATACAGTTTTTTATAGCATCTAGCTTATTATATTGAGCATAAAAAGAATGGTCTTCTCCGTCTATTTCTGCTAGATATAGGTCTAGCTCGCGAACTAATTTTTGGAAATCTTTGTGATGTGATTCGGTTTTTAGGATATCTATTTTCATATTAATATTAAAAAAAATCCCTCTCGAAATGGAGAGGGAAGTTGTGATTATCTAGTGAATAATAATTCTCTGTATTTTGTGAGTGGCCAAAGCTCATCATCTACCATCATTTCTAATGAGTCTGATGCTTCCCTAATTTTATCAAACAATGGCTTCACTTCGTTACAATAGGCTTCTGCCTGTTTCTGTGAGTTGGTAGTAGATTTTGCCTTATCTTTTGCTTTTAACAACTCTTCTACTCCTAACTTAATAATAGAAACGTTTTCAGAAATCTGAGTAATTAAACTCATTTGTTCTTTTGCCAAAGCTTTGAATTCTTTATCTCCGAAAATTTCTTTTAATCCTTTTACATTGTCTATCAATCTGTTTTGATAGTTTAATGCAGCTGGAATGATGTGATTTCTAGCAATATCTGCCAAAACTCTAGCTTCAATATCAATTACAGTAGAATATTTTTCTAACTTAATTTCGTTTCTAGCTTCTACTTCTACATGAGAGAAAACGCCCATTTCTTCGTAAAGTTTCACGAATTTTTTGTCCATTTCTCTTTCCAAAGCTTCTGGAGTAGTTTTAAGGTTAGATAAACCTCTTTTCTGCGCTTCTTTTGCCCAGTCATCAGAATATCCATCACCTTCGAACATGATGTTTTTCGATTGCTTGATGTATTCTCTTAACACATTGAAAATAGCTTCATCTTTTTTAAGGCCTTTTTCAATTAAAGCATCTACTTCTTTTTTGAATTCTTTTAATTGTTTTGCAGCGATGGTATTCATTACCGTCATAGATTCTGCACAGTTTGCAGAAGAACCTACTGCTCTAATTTCAAATTTATTCCCTGTAAATGCGAATGGTGAAGTTCTGTTTCTATCTGTATTGTCTAATAAAATTTCTGGAATTTTTCCTACTACATTTAGTTTTAATTCTGTTTTTTCTTCTGGAGAAAGTTTTCCATTAGTTACTTTTTCTAATTCAGAAAGTACACTGTATAATTGAGAACCGATGAAAACAGAAATAATTGCTGGTGGCGCTTCGTTTGCTCCTAATCTGTGGTCATTACTTGCAGAAGCAATACTTGCTCTTAATAAATCTGCATATTCATGAACTGCTTTAATCGTATTCACGAAGAAAGTCAAAAACTGTAAGTTTTTCTTAGGATTTTTACCTGGGCTTAATAAATTTTCGCCAGTATCTGTAGAAAGTGACCAGTTATTGTGTTTTCCACTTCCGTTTACTCCAGCAAATGGTTTTTCATGTAATAAAATATGGAAATGATGTTTGTGAGCTACTCTTGCCATTACATCCATTAATAATGAATTGTGGTCTACTGCTACGTTTGCTTCTTCAAACATTGGAGCCAACTCAAACTGGTTTGGAGCTACTTCATTATGTCTTGTAGTAACAGGAATTCCTAATTTCATACATTCTATTTCTAGCTCCTTCATAAAATTCATCACTCTGGTAGGAATAGAACCGAAATAATGATCATCTAACTGTTGACCTTTTGCAGGAGAATGTCCTAATAACGTTTTACCAGTTAATACTAAGTCTGGTCTTGATTGATATAATGCAGAATCAACTAAAAAGTATTCTTGTTCCCAACCTAGAGTAGGAATCACTTTCGTTACATTTTTATCAAAATATTGCATTACTTCTGTTGCCGCTTCGTCTACAGCATGTAAAGCTCTTAATAATGGTGCTTTGTAATCTAATGTTTCACCAGTATAAGAAATAAAAATAGAAGGAATACAAAGTGTAGTTCCCATTATAAAAGCTGGAGAAGTAGGATCCCAAGCGGTATAACCTCTCGCTTCGAAAGTATTTCTAATTCCACCATTTGGGAAAGAAGAAGCGTCTGGTTCTTGCTGAATAAGCATTCCACCGTTAAATCTTTCGATAGCTCTTCCCCCTTCAATTGGAGTAAAAAATGAATCGTGCTTTTCTGCAGTAGCTCCTGTTAATGGCTGAAACCAGTGAGTGTAGTGAGTCACTCCTTTAGACAAAGCCCAATCTTTCATTGCTACAGCAACCTGATCTGCGATATGTCTTTGGATTTTTGTTCCTTTTCTTATAGCATCTAAGATAGACTGAAATGCTTCTTTGGTTAAATATTCTCTCATGGTTTCTTCAGAGAAAACATTTTCGCAATACAATTCTGATAATTT
>DITA01000124.1:660-5517 GCA_002422665.1 Flavobacteriales bacterium UBA6196 | reverse complement strand
GGGCAACCTCATCAGATTGAAAACCTACAAAACATGTATCCTCAACAAGATAAATAATTCTCATAAAAACCCTAACTGAAAACCACTGAAAATAAATATTGTATATCACAATAGAAACTATTATTTTTGCATTTCAATTTCAAAATTATGACAGACAAGCATAAAAGCAAAAAAGAGCTAGAGAACGAAGGAAAAGAAACGGTAGAAATTTTTCAAGATTTAGACCAAACCGCGCTCAAAACAGAGATGTTCATTGAAAAATACGCTAAACAAATCGGGATTATTTTCGGTGCTATAGTATTAGCGGTTTTAGGATACTTTGCTTACCAACAATTCATTGCAAATCCTAAAAACGAAGAAGCTACACTGAGCTATCTGGCTGCTCAAAAAAACCTTTCTGAAGGGAAAGATGATATCGCATTAGGTGGAAAATCTGCTGCAAATCCAGGATTCAAAGGTACTTATGAGCAATTTTCTAGTACAGATGCTGGTAAACTTTCTGCTTATAACGCAGGTTTACTAAAATTCAAAGAAGGTAAATACCAAGAAGCTTACGATTTATTAGACAAGTTTTCTTCTGATAATAAAATCTTAATGGCTCTAAAATATGGAGCAATGGGAGATGCTCAAGCAAATCTTAACAAAAATGAAGATGCACTTTCTCTTTTAGACAAAGCTGCTTCTGCTTCTGATGATGCTTACACTTCTTATTACTTTACAAGAAAAGCTGGTTTACTAGCACTTGCAATGAAGAAAAACGCTGAAGCTAAAAAATACTTCGAAACCATCGAAGAAAAATATGCAGATTATGACGGTGGTACTTCTGATGCTTATATAGAAATGGTAAAAAACTTTTAAAAATATAAAATGGCAACTGTAAATCTTTCGGATTACAAACCATTACAAATCTCAAATGCTGATTCTTTTAGAATCGGCATTGTTGTTTCAGATTGGAATGATTTTGTAACATATAACCTTCGCGATGCAGCGATACAAATTCTAGAAAAAGAAGGCGTAAAAAAAGAAAATATAGAAATTTTCTCTGTTCCTGGTGCATTTGAGTTAAGCTACGCTTGCATGCAATTGTGTGCCGCAGAAAACCATGATGCAGTAATTGCCATTGGAAATGTAATTAGAGGAGAAACTCCACATTTTGATTACGTTTGTAGCGCTGTAGCTCAAGGAATTAAAGATTGTAATGTAATGACAGATGTTCCGGCTATCTTCTGTGTTTTGACAGATGATAATAAGGAACAATCTTTAGCAAGAAGTGGCGGAAACCTTGGAAACAAAGGCGTAGAAGCGGCGGTTACTGCTCTTAGAATGATTGAATTCAGAAGAAATTTGAATAAATAATCAAATTCTACACTCAAATCTCAAAATTGTATTAAAATGTATCTTCAAAAAGTAAAACCTTTTCTCTATTTAGGGATTTTTTACCTTATCGTTTCCTTTTTATTAAGGTTAGTATTTGTATTCCACCCGATTACCACTGCAGATTTTTCTTTTGCAGAAATATTGAAGGTTACTTCACTAGGATTAGTGAATGACATTATGGTATTTACAATTGCCAGTAGCTTTTTAGCGCTTTATTTTTTATTCCTGTCAAACGGTAAATATCAAAAACCTTACGGACAAATCATCCTAGGAGTTCTGGTTCTTGCTTTTATATACATTTTAGCAACTCCAAATAATATTTTCAAACAATATGGAGGTGGCGTAGTAAAAATTGTTTTAGCATTTTTGGGGCTTAAAATTTTATTTTTTGCATTGATGCTGTTTTTACCAAAACAAAGGCTCAAAATCAGAAACAGTTTATACTTTACCACACTATTTTTGTACGTGCTTTTGATTATTTTCAATGCCGTTTCAGAATATTTCTTCTACAATGAATTTGGGGTTCGTTATAATTTTATCGCGGTAGATTATCTTATTTATACCACCGAAGTTATAGGAAACATTATGGAAAGTTATCCTATCATTCCTTTGTTTACCGCTATTTTCGTAGTAACAGGATTGGCAACTTGGTGGATTTACAAAAAGACCAAAGACAGCCTTCTACAATTACCTAATTTAGCTCAAAAGTTTACCTTATTAGGTGTTTTTGCTGTTTTATTGGGAATCAGTTTAAGCTTTGCAGAGAAAATTAACCTTAAAAAAGGAAATATTTTCCAACAAGAAATAGCAGCCAACGGAATGGTGAAATTCTACGAAGCGTTTAGCAATAATACGTTAGATTTTTTCACCTTCTATCCTACTGTTGACCAAAAAACCGCAGAAAAAAATACTCTGCTTCCTTTAGGAACCACCACTTTAAGCAGACCTATCACTTCAGATAAACCAGAATTACAAAAAAATGTGGTTCTCATTTCTATAGAAAGTTTGTCAGCAGCTTACATGAAAGCTTATGGTTACGAAGAAAGTGTAACTCCTTTCTTAGACCAAATGGCACAAAAAAGTTTATTTTTCACCAATTTATACGCTACAGGAAACAGAACGGTAAGAGGCTTAGAAGCATTAACGCTTTGTATTCCTCCAACTGCTGGAGAAAGTGTTATTAAAAGAGAAAAAGAAAACAAAAATAAATTTACCACAGGAAGCGTATTTAAGTCAAAAGGTTACAGCGTAAAATATTTATACGGTGGTTACAGTTATTTTGACAATATGAAAGATTTCTACGGAGGAAACGGCTACGAAATTGTAGATAGAGATAATTTCACTCCAGAAGAAATCACTTTTGCGAATGTTTGGGGAGTTTGTGACGAAGATATGGCCAAAAAAGCCATCAGCGAAATGAACAAAGATTATAAAGCTGGTAAACCATTCTTCCATCATTGGATGACGGTTTCTAACCACAGACCTTTTACTTATCCAGAAGGAAAAATAGACATTCCTGCAGATTCTAAATCTAGAAAAGGTGGCGTAAAATACACCGATTATTCTATTATGAAGTTTTTTGAAATGGCTCAAAAACAGCCTTGGTTCAAAAATACCGTTTTCGTGATTGTAGCAGACCATTGTTCATCTAGTGCTGGTAAAACAGAACTCCCAATGGATAAATACAGAATTCCTGCGATGATTTATGCTCCAGAATTTGTGGCTCCACAGAAATTCTCACAAATTACCTCTCAGATAGATGTGATGCCTACCGTTTTGGGATTATTGAACTTCAAATATCAATCTAAATTTTTAGGTCAAGATGTATTTTCTAAAAATTTTGTTCCTAGAGCGTATATTGCAACGTATCAGGATTTAGGATTCGTAAAAGACAATTATCTTACGGTGATTTCTCCTACTAAAAATATTAAGCAATATCAATTAGTTCAAAAACCTAATACCAATACCACAACTGAGTTTAACATTTATTACACCGAAAATCTTCTAAAGGACAATCCTAGAAAAGATTTGGTAGATCAAACCATTTCAACTTATCAAAGTACAAGCTTTTGGCTAAAAAATAAAATGCTCGACAAATAATTTTTTATTACATTTATCCATCATTAAATCTAAAATATTAAAATTATGAAATGGACAAACGATAGAGCAGATAATGTAGATGATAGAAGAGGTTCTGGTGGTGGCGGAATGCTAGTTGGTGGTGGATTAGGAACCTTAATCATTGCTGCAATTATATTTTTCCTAGGAGGTGATCCTTCTGCTATTTTAAGTAACGGTGTTGGAAACGCTCCTCAGACGGAACAAAGAGAACTCACTACCGAAGAAGTTAAGGTAAGAGAATTTGTAAGAATGCTTTCTGCGGAAAATAACCAAACTTGGACTAAAATTTTCTCTGAAAACGGAATGCAATACAGAGAACCTAAAATTGTACTCTTAGAAAATGTAACGCAATCTGGCTGCGGAACCGCACAAGCTGCAATGGGACCTTTTTATTGCCCTGCAGATGAAACGGTTTATATGGATATGAGTTTCTTTGGGGAAATGCAACAGAAATTTGGCGCTCGAGTTACAGAATTTACGGTGGCTTATGTTTTGGCTCACGAAATTGGGCATCACATCCAGACGATTTTAGGAACTACTCAACAAGTAGACAAAATGCGCAGAAGTGGACAATATTCTGAGGCTGATATGAATAGGGTTTCGGTAGCTACAGAATTACAAGCAGATTTCTACGCAGGTTTATGGGCAAAACAAACCGATAACAGAGAAAAATTCCTTGATCCTCAAGATATTCAAAGTGCTATGGAAGCAGCAGCAACAGTAGGTGATGATAATATTCAAAAAAGAACCACAGGTTATGTAAACCAAGAAGCTTTTACTCATGGTAGCTCTAAACAACGTGTGGAATGGTTCATGAAAGGCTATAATTCTGGAGATATTACCCAAGGAAATACTTTTTACCAACTTTTAAAATAATATCAAGATGAAAACCTATCATTTATTTATTCCAAAAAAAATTATTTTACCTATATCAGTTATAGGATTTATAATTACTGTGATAGGGGCTTTATTTAAACTTTCTCATTGGAGTTTTGGAATATTTACTCCAAATTTACTACTATCAATTTCAATGGTTTTTTCGCTGTTTGCAATTTTTGTGGTTTTATTAGATATTATTAAAAATCCTTTGAAAAATAAATTTTTGTGGATTATTCCTCTACTATTTTTAGGAAATATTTTTTCTATAATTTATTTAATTAACAGAGAATCTCATATAAGAAAAGCATTAAGATAAAGGCAAATCCCGAAAATGTTCGGGATTTCTTATGCGGATAAGTTGAACTTATTTTTTCTTCTTTTTGTTGGTGTAATCAAAATACAATAACGATTTCACAATTTCAGGATAATCAGCATCTTTTTCAGTATAAAACTGTTCTAGAAGTGCCAGATTATTATCCA
>DITA01000124.1:0-613 GCA_002422665.1 Flavobacteriales bacterium UBA6196 | reverse complement strand
GCACGTCATAATCAGCTTCATATTGCACCATAATATCGTCATATTTTACTCTCACCGTGGTTTTGTAATCATTTTTAACGATAATAGAAGCGGTGTACGTTTTATTGGAAGTCCATTTCACAAAACCATAACTATTGATGCCACAACTTTGAGAAAAGACGAATACTGAAAATATCAGCAAGAAAAGAGCGTAAAGTTTTTTCATAACAAAGTGATTTAATATTATAAAAATAGAGATTATTTTATTAAATCAACACTTTTTATAAAAAATAATTTTGAATTTTTAAATAATTTAAAGACTTACCTTAAAAATTCATCAATCCATTTTATTTCAATCCTTTGAAAAATTCCCACATTACGATTCCACCGCAAACCGAAACATTAAGGGAATGCTTAGTTCCCAACTGTGGAATTTCTAGACATTCATCTAAATCTGTTAAAATCTCATCAGAAATTCCTTCTACTTCATTACCTAAAACCAAAGCATATTTTTTAGTTCTATCAATGTTAAAATCTGTAATCATCACAGAATTAGTAGTTTGTTCAATTCCAATAACTTCGTAACCTAACGTTTTTAAATCTATGACGGCTTCTTTTACACTCTCATAAAATT
>DITA01000096.1:0-12026 GCA_002422665.1 Flavobacteriales bacterium UBA6196 | reverse complement strand
TAAAGCTTTTACTATACACTACACCCGCTCCATAAGTTTGGTTGGCGGTAGAATTTAGCGTAGTTCCTAAACCTAAGTTAGAAGGCTTAGAATAAGCTCTTAGGATTAATGAACCATCATTTTTCTTAGACACATCATATTCTATAATTCCTTCACCAGAAAGATAATTTCCGTATGTATTTTCGGTTTTCGCAACAGGAATTCCAAAACCAGTTTTCAAGGTCACTCTTGGCGAAAGAATAAAATTACCACCAATATTGGCTCTATCTGCTGTATTAGAAGCTTGGTCACCTTTGATGTAATTCAAGTCAATTTGGAACTGCTCACTAATCGTATTGATTACATTGCCCAATTGTTTTAAAACCAAATTATACCCCAAATCAGAACCCACATTCCCAATATTAATATTTCCAAATCCACCTGTACTAGAAGTATTGAAATTATTAAGAAGCAATACAGAACCAAACTGTAAGGTTTTTTCGTCGTTATTACTCATCCTTACCGTCAAAGCTTCTTTTACTTGTGAAGAAACATCTGGCGCTTGAACATCAAACTCAATTATAGGATTTCTAAGATTTTGGGTAATTTTCGTTTGAAGCATTACATTAATCGGTGGCAAATTACCAACTCCTAAATATTCTGTAGCATTAGAAACTGTTCTGTAATAATTTGCTGTAATATTTAATGCTGGATTAAATGGATCTCCATCCCAAGAAATGCTGCTAAATTTATCAATTTGGAAGGTTTTTTCTAGAATTGCTTTAGAAATATACGTTCCGCTTTCTACAGAATATGTTCCGTCAAGAGAAATTCTTCCATTAGGTTTCATGACAAATTTTAATTTATCTGAATCTCCTCTCACCACAATATCTCCGATATCATCTCCCACCAAAACACTTACGGTAGAACCTTTGTCAACACTCAAAAGAAGGTTAATATCCATATTTACCCCTTTTTTCGTTCCTTCGTCAATACTTACAACACCCGTTTTGTCTTCTTTTAAGAATCTTAGCATTTTAAACTCATCGACAGAAGAAGTGGTATTACTATTTAACGTAAAAATACTGTTATTCAAAATTTGGAAAGGCTCTGAATCTGTTGGCGTATCTTTACCTGCAGTAATACTGAGTTTTCCATTATCAAAACCTACATACAAGTCGCCTTTTCCATAAATTTTACCCCAGAATAAATCAAAATCGCTTTGTTTGGTATCCAAAAGCATTAAATTATCCGAAGTAATTAAGACGTTGGCTCCAATATTAGAAAGATTACTCAAATTAATCTGCGCCAATGAAAGTGTTCCCAAAGAATTATTTCTTCCGTCTCTAATTTTTACAGGTTCAGTAACTAAGATGTTTCCATTTTGTAACAATACGGTAGCATCAGCAAAAGTATAATCTACTCCGTTAAAATTAACTTTCAGACCAAAATCCTTTAAAGCAATATCTCCGCCGTAATTAATATCATTCATAGGACCATTAATCGAAACAACTCCAGTTGCTTTCCCACGGAAATTAGAGAAAATATTAGTCACAAATGCCTGTACAAAGCCAAGATTAAACTCTTGCAAATCTGCGGTTAAATCTAAAGTAGGAGAAGTGGTATTATTATCTATAGTTCCCGTAACTTCTAATTGATTTTTTCCTAAAAATTCAGAAGAAAGGATTTTTGCATTAATGTCAAAAATATTAGATTGAGCACTATTTTTCGCAGAAATTACCATATCTCCCAATTGTTTTCCGCTTAAGAAAATATCTTTAACTTCTAAATCAATCAAAGGTTCGAAGCTGGTTTTGCTCATTTTCAACTCTATGTTTCCATTGGCAATCCCTTTTAGGTCAAGATTTCCTTTTTGACTCGGTAATAAATCAATAATTTTAGAAATTTCTACATTTTTCACATCTATATCTGCGGTGAAATCTTTAGCATCTTTATAAGTCGCTTCCTTTACAAATAATTCGCTTTCCTCAGAATACAATCGAAGATTTTTAATGAGAAAATCTCCCGTTTTTTTACGATAAGTTATGCTATGATTAAGTTCCGGAGAGGTGTCTACATTCCAAGTAAAATTGTTCAGTTTCAGCTCTGTTGGATTAAATTTCACCACATAATCTCCATTTGCATCTACACTTTGATTGAGATTAATGGCATAAGATTTCATGGCATCATTTTGCTCATCTTCTAGCGTTCCAAGTTTAAAATTAGCAATCAAATGCAATCTTTCATCATTCTCATTTTCCCCAAAAAGTGTTACATCTTTTAATACATTTTTGCTGTATTCTACCCTACCAATATTGGCGAAAATTTGTTCAGAAGGATTTGCTGTATTGATTCTGATGGTGATATTATTAATCATCGCAGAATCTTTGGTCACCTTATTTTCGTCTAGTTTATATTCTGGATTTGCTTGCGCCAAAAGTCTGTCTGCTTGAGAAATCTCTAGTTTTTTAGTCAAAATATATTTTAGTGAAGTCGAATTAAGATTCAGCACTAAATCATTGGTGTTTCCGTTATACGAACCGTCAATTTTGGCACCTTCTGGAATTTTTAAATTCGGTTCAAAATAATTCACTAGTTTTTGACTCACATCAAAATTATAGGTAAACTGTTGACCTTTGTACAATCTTCTTTGTGGATTTCCGACCAAAATTTTATCAAAACCATTTTGGAACATTTTTCCTAAATCTCCCAAATTATATTTTCCAGAAATGTTTCCTTTTACCACATTCGGAATATCTGCATCTACAATTCTATTTCCGTTTTCGAAGTAGGCTTTTACGCTACCATTCGGAACGTCTATTTTTTGTTCACCTGCATAGAAAATTACATTGTTGAGTTGCGCATCAAGATTCATATCATTCAAATCCTTGAAAGCTAATTTCCCATCAATATTTCCACTAAAAACTGATTTTCCGTTACCTTGAACTCCAAAATAACTTAAATTAAGATAATCTATATTTCCTTTGATATCCGCAAAAAGTCTTGGCGTAGAAAAGTCAATTTTTCCAGTTATTTTTCCTTTTGCTTCTTCATCATTGATGGTGATAATTCCGTTATATTGTTTTTGATTAAGTGTTCCGTCTAGATAGAGATTATTAATGGTTTTTCCTGTGATATCAATTTTAGAAATATTAGATTTGGTTTTTAAAGTCAACGTATTGACATCAAAACCTTTTCCATCAAAATTAAATCTCCCCGAAATTAAACCTACCGCATTGTTTTTAGTAATCGCAGAAGTATTGAAGTCTTTCACATCTAAAACACCAACATATCGAGGATTTTGCAGGTCAATATCAGACAAAACAATATCTGCATTGGCTCTACCAATAGTTGTAATGGCATTTCCTTTGGCAATCACTCTTTTTGGCGTAACATCTACTGCTCCTTTATACTGAATTCTTCCAAAAGGATCCGCGAAATTCTTCATTTTATTAGCTACAAAACTCGGAAACATCGCTCGAAGTGCAGGATAAGTAAAATTGGTAGAAATATTATTGGTTACAATATTGAAATTCCCTTTCAATAAATCTTTAAACTTAGTATTTTGTGTATAAATATTTACATTTTCTCCTGATAAAAGGAAATCACTGAGTCTGAAATTATTCAGGGGTCCATTCATCTCTCCCGAAAGATTGATGGCAGTATAATTGTCCCATTTTGTTGCAAAATAGGAAATATCATAACCTGAAACTGCACTTCCGCGCTTCATTTTCATTTCCCAATTCACTTTATTATTGAAATCTTGCCACTTGGTTTCTTTATCTAAATGAAAAGTAAGGTCACCTTGTAAAAGCGAATGATCGGTATAAAGTGTTAAATCTTTTAAACTCAAAAATTCTTTAGACATCGAGAAATCTGTAGAAAAAGTATCTAAAGTGTGTATTTTCCCCCATCTTTTAGTCTTAAAACTCAGATTATTAATTCTGGCAGAAATATCTGGTCCAGAAATATTAAGATGTGGTGCAATAAGATTTACATTTTCTGCTTGTAGCCATTTTCCTTCATCACCTTCGTGATTTTGATTGATGATAGAAATTTTAGAATTTAAAATAACTACTCTAGAATTGAGTTTGAAAGGTGGTTTTTTAGGATCACTTGGTTTTCCACTATCAAATTTGGTAATAAATCTGTTGAAATTATCAATAGAATCACCTTTATAAGTCACCACTTTTACATCTGCCTCAGAAAGCGTCAACGTAGAGAAATCAAGTTGTCTAGATTTTCCAATTTTCAAGATTGATAACCAGTCAGAATCTGCTCTAAATTGCTTGGCAAAAATTAAATCATTATTTCTATCGTCTTTAATTCTAAGGCCATGAATGATAACATCGCCAAGAATATTTACTTCTACTTTTTCTTTGGAAATTTTTACTCCAAAGTCTTCTTCCAAAAATCCTAAAGCTCTACTCGCTGCATAATCCTTGGTTGCAGGAAGATTGATAATGATTAAAAAAGTAAGAAATAAAAAAGACGCAATTGCGGCAAACCAAAGGAACAATTTGGCCCACCAAGAAAACTTTTGTACATCTTCTACAGCCTGAGCTACAGTTTCTTTGGCGGCTTCTACAGGATGTTCTATGGTGTGTTTTACGCCTTCTGCAACATCAGTTATTTTTTCACCAACTTTTTCTGAAATTGGTTTGTTGTTTTCGGAGTTATTATTTTCTAAATTTGCCATTAATTATGAATGAACCAATTATTTTAGGAATAGAATCTTCTTGTGATGATACTTCTGCTGCCATTATTAACGGAAATAAAATCCTTTCTAATATAGCAGCGAATCAAACGGTACATCAAGAATATGGTGGCGTAGTTCCAGAATTGGCTTCTAGAGCCCACCAACAAAACATTATTCCTGTAGTGGAAAAATCCTTCACTAAAGCAAATATACAACAAAAAGATATTTCTGCCATAGGATTTACTCGCGGACCTGGACTTTTAGGTTCTCTACTTGTAGGAACTTCTTTTGCCAAATCTTTAGCGATGAGTTTAGATGTTCCATTGATTGAAGTTAACCATCTTCAGGCGCATATTCTTTGTCACTTTATCGAAGATGCAAATCCGATGCCCCCTAAATTTCCATTTTTGTGTCTTACCGTTTCTGGTGGACACACCATGATTGTTTTGGTAAAAGATTATTTCGACATGGAAATCATTGGAAAAACCATTGACGATGCAGCTGGTGAAGCTTTTGACAAAATCGGAAAAATAATGGGATTAGATTATCCTGCAGGTCCAATTATTGATAAAGTCGCTAAATTAGGAAATCCTGATGCTTTTACTTTTGGAAAACCCAAACTCGAAAACTACGATTATTCATTCAGCGGAATTAAAACTTCGGTTTTATATTTCCTTCAAAAACAGTTGAAAGAAAACCCAAATTTCATTCAAGAAAATGTAGAAAATCTTTGCGCTTCTGTTCAGAAAACCATCATTGATGTATTGATGAAAAAATTAGAAAAAGCTGCTAAAGATTACGATGTAAAAGAAGTAGCGATTGCAGGTGGAGTTTCTGCTAATTCTGGTTTGAGAGAAGCCATGCAAAAAAATGTAGAAAAACTAGGCTGGAACGTTTACATCCCAAAATTTGAATATACTACAGACAATGCCGCAATGATTGCCATGGTAGCAAAACTGAAATTCGAGCGTGGAGAATTTACAGATTTAAGAACCAGCGCAACTGCAAGATACGATATGTAATGATGTTGGATGATCAAAAATAATAATATATCGTAATTTTAAATTTTTAAACAAACTCATAACTTTTAACTTATAACTAAACACTTATGGCTTCAGGCTTTTTTGCAATTTTAGATGATATCGCTGCATTGATGGACGATGTAGCAGTTGCTAGTAAACTGGCAACCAAAAAAACAGCAGGAATTTTAGGAGACGACTTGGCTGTAAACGCCGAAAAAGCAACAGGATTCCTTTCTTCTAGAGAATTACCTGTACTTTGGGCAATTACCAAAGGCTCATTCCTTAACAAATTGATTATTTTACCCATTATTTTTGGGTTAAATTGGTTATTTCCTGCAGCCATCAAAATCATTTTGGTGATTGGTGGTTTATATCTGGCTTATGAAGGTGCCGAAAAAATTATAGAATTTTTCTTTCATAAAAATGACCACAAAACAGAACACGATGAAGCTTTAGATGTGATGGATGATCCTATCGCTGCAGAAAAAGCAAAAGTAAAATCTGCTATCACTACTGATTTTATTTTATCCTTAGAAATTGTAATTATTGCTTTAGGTTCTGTTTTAGACCAACCGCTTATTAACCAAATCCTAACAGTTACAGTCGTTTCAATCATCGCTACAGTTGGGGTTTATGGAATTGTAGCGCTTATTGTAAGAATGGATGATGCTGGTTACAAACTGCAAAAAAAATCTAAAAAAGAAGGCGGAATTTTATTTAATTTGGGTCAATTGCTTATCAATATGCTGCCTTGGGTAATTAAAATTTTAGGAGTAGTGGGTACTATTGCTTTAATTCTTGTAGCTGGAGGAATTTTCCTACACAATGTAGAATATTTACATCATTTGGTTGAAAATTTACCTACTCCTGCGATTGTCAATGAATTTGGCGCTGGAATTTTAGGCGGTTTATTGATGGTAATTTTGATTACAATTGGCAAAAAAATCATTTCAATGTTTAAAAAATAAAAAAATGAAACTTTTCTTTGGCGAAATTATTCCAGATGTAAAAATTAATGACGAAGAGCAACAGCACATTGTGAAAGTTCTTCGTATGAAAGAAGGCGAAGAAATCTTTGTGACAGACGGAAAAGGAAATCTCGCCAAAGGAAACCTCGTTTTTGAAGGGAAAAAAGTCAGTCTGAACGTTACGGAAGTTCAAGAATACTTCCCGAATCTTAGCAGACAATTGCATATTGCGATTGCTCCTACCAAAAACATCGACAGAATTGAATTTTTTGTTGAAAAAGCAACAGAAATGGGCATTTCCGAAATTACCATTCTGAATACTGAAAAAACAGAACGTAAAAACCTGAACATCGAAAAACTTAGAAAACAAGCTGTTGCAGCCTCTAAACAAAGTTTAAGATTCTTCTTTCCAAAAATTAATGATATTACAAAACTTTCAGATTTTATTAAAAATGTAAATCCGGAAATGACTTTTGTGGCGCATTGCGATGTTGCTTTTGAACGCATCAACCTCAGTGAAATTCCAGAATTGAACAATCCTACTTTCCTTATTGGTCCAGAAGGTGATTTTTCTGAAAAAGAAATTAAAATGTTAGCCGAAAAAGGCATTAAAGCTGTTTCTCTCGGAAACCAAAGATTACGCACTGAAACCGCAGGGATTTTCGTAGCTGCGTGGAATTATGAAAAAATGATTTAATTATTCATATTTAATCTTAATTTTCTCGAAATTAATTTTTCCTTTTTTTTAAGTAAAACTCTAAGGAATCATTTGTTCTTATATTCTCAAAAGACCAACCTTTTTTTATTTTGGAAATTGTATCCTTATTTACTTCAAATTCATAAAACTTGTTTGATTTCCCAACACCACCTTGGATATAAACGAGTCTCCAAATATTTTCCTTATTTGCTAAAAAACATAATTGTTGATGTGGCTTATTTGGATATACTTTAACATCTGTTATATTGAAATTTTCATTTGGATTTGCTAATTTAAAATCTCTTCCGTACAAAGCTTCTAAAAATTCAATAATTGAAATTGGAAAGTATTTAACATCAGTATAAATTTGCCAATTATTGGAATTTTCCACAGAAGAATTCTCTTTTTTACACGAAAAAGTAAATAATAAAAACAATATAAAGATTAGTTTTTTCATTGCTTTTCATTTATCTATTCAAAAACCTTTCCAAAAGTTCTTCTCCGCTTCTAATAGAATTCACCGTCCAACGGATTTTCATTTCCAACAATTTCTCATCAGAAAGTTTGTAGTCAATTCCAGATTTCATGAGTTTTTGCTTCAATTCGTACATACAAATTGCAGCGGCAACCGAAACGTTAAAACTTTTGGTAAAACCATACATCGGAATGGCCAAAGTTTCGTCCGCAAAATCTAAAATTTCATCAGAAACGCCTTCCAATTCAGTCCCAAAAACCAATGCAATCGGCTCTTTTACTTCGTAATCGGGCAACATGGTCGCGTTATTTTCTGGAGAAACCGCCAAAATTTTATAACCTCTGTTTTTGATTTCCTTCAAAGAATCTAAATTATTGGGCATTTTTTCAACTTTCACCCAAGTTTCTGCACCTTTCGTCACCTTCAAATTTGGGTTGAAAACATTTTCTTCTTCCAAAGCAACTACGTGATGAAAACCGCAGGCTTCCACACTTCTTACAATGGCTGCTGCATTACGGAACTGATACACATCTTCCATCACCGGAAGCACAAAATCTGAACTTTCCTGAGAAAAATGCTCTATTTTGCTCAATCTTTCATCAGTAAGAAATTGTTTTAGATAATCAAAAGTTTCTTGAAGTCTGTTTTTAGGAATCATTTGGCAAAATTGCAAAATATTTTAGAAATTAACTTTAAATTTTTAACTTTAAAGTCTGAAAAATTCTATAAAAAAGAAAATTTTACATGAAAAGAAAAGTCCTCATCATATACACAGGCGGAACCATCGGAATGGAGAAAGATTATGAAACCAATAGTCTTCGCGCTTTTGATTTCAATCATATTTTCAATAAAATCCCAGAGATGAATCTGCTTGAATGCGAAGTAAGCGTTCATCAATTTTCAGAACCTTTGGATTCATCAGATGTAGGACCAAAAGAATGGAAGGAAATCGCTCAACTCATTGAGAAAAATTACCAAAATTTTGATGGATTTTTGATTCTTCACGGAACAGATACGATGGCTTATACTGCTTCTGCACTGAGTTTCATGCTTAAAAATTTAAGAAAACCTGTGATTTTGACGGGCTCGCAATTACCAATCGGGGATTTAAGAACTGACGCCAAAGAAAATTTGCTCACCAGTCTTTATTATGCGAGTTTATATCAAAATGATGAAGCGGTGGTACAAGAAGTGGCGCTCTATTTCGAATATAAATTATTGAGAGGAAACCGTTGTTTAAAATATTCTGCCGAGAATTTCGATGCATTTATCAGTCCAAATTACCCAATTTTAGGAGAATCTGGCGTTCACTTGAAAGTGGAAGAAGCCATGCTGTACAGAACGCATCATCAAGAAGATTTTTCGGTGGATTTACATTTGAATGACAGCATTCTTTTGTGGAGAATTTTTCCTGGAATCAATTTAGAAAGTTTACCTCAAATTCCTAAAATCAAGGTTTTAATTCTTCAAGTTTTCGGTTCTGGAACGATTTTTAGCAATAAAAAAACCGAAGAAGTCCTTCAAAAAATCAGAAATAATGGAACTGAAATTGTAGTGATTTCTCAATGTGTTTCTGGTGGAATAAGCATCGGAAAATACAATAACAGTAATATTTTCAAAAAGATTGGCGCAATAAGCGGTCATGACATCACTGCCGAAAGTGCCTTGGCAAAAGCCATGCATTTAATTGATAATCCAAATTACTCAGGTGATTTTGCTGAAAATTTTAAGAAAAATCTGCGCGGAGAAATTTCGGAAATTGAAGAATAAATTCTACCTTTGCCATCTGAAAAAGAGAGGTGTCCGAGTGGTTGAAGGAGCTACCCTGGAAAGGTAGTATACGGGTAACTGTATCGAGGGTTCGAATCCCTTCCTCTCTGCAAAAAATCCGCAAACTATTGCGGATTTTTTTATTGAAATCTTTTTAAATCTACTTCTGGATGAATTTCTTCGCCGTTTTCTAAATGATGGTAAAGGTTAATGGAGAAATAATTTCCATTAAGAATTCCTCTTGCTCCCAATCCGTTAAACACATATAAATTACCAAATTCTGGATGATTTCCTAAAATCGGTCTTCTATCTTTAACGGTAGGTCTAAAGCCAAATTTCACCTCTTTTACTTCGAAATCATGAGGATAAAACTCTGCTAAAGCATCGGTGAGTTTTTCTACCGCAACATCGTCTATTTTATGATGGATTTGTTCACGGTCATACGTTCCACCGTAATAATAATTCCCATTGTTTAGTGGAAAAATAAAATGCTTCTTTTTAATGGTAAATCCATCTTCTAAAGGCACAGAAAGTTGAACTTCTAAATGATGACCTTTATTCTGATGTACTGGAATTTCAGCAAAAAATGGGTTTTCTTTGACCGCCATTCCTTCGGCAAAGATTATTTTTATAAACGAAAGATCTTTGTAGGTAGAATCATTTGGTTTCAATAACTGATAATCAAATTTTTCTTTGATAAGATAATTTTGACTTTCTAAAAAGTTCATCATATCTGTGAAAAAACCACTTACATTTAACCGAGCCGATTGATTCACCACTCCACATTCAAATGGATTTTTGACAGAATTAAGTTTTACAAAATCTTTGGAAAGAAAAGGTTTCAAATTTTCGTCATCTGATTTTTTCAGCCATAGTTCTTTTTCTTTTTCGTCATGAAAAACTCTTAGAATAGGTTTTTCTATCAAGTAATTTTGACCTGTATATTGTTTTATTTCGGTCATGGTATTTTTAAGGGAATCGATTTGTTCTTGCGCCAACCAAAACGTGGTAAAACGTTTAAGAACCGCAGGATTTATCATTCCTGCAGAAACCATTGATGCGCTTTTCTTTCCTTCGGTAAAAAGTAAAAATGATTTGTTATTTTTAATGAATTGATGCGCTAAAAACATGGCTGCATAACCATCTCCTACGATAATATATTCTACGGATTTCGTCATAAATTGTCAATAAAAAAACCTAAGCAAAGATACTTAGGTTTTTGTTTATATAAGGATATTTGGATTAATAATTCCACATATCGTTTTCCATTTCTAGAATTTGATTTTTAATTCTGTCAGATTCCTCTAATTGTTCTTCAGCATCATTAGGAATATAGTCTTTGATAATTCCTGTTCCTAAACCATTATCTGATTTATAAATAATTGAAGAAAATCTTCTCGCATTAAGAATATCATCATAAGTTAAATCTGAAGATAAGTTTCTGTTATTAAAAACTACTGAATTGGCAAGAACTTCTCTAGCATCTGGATAGAACACCCAGAAAAGATCAATCAATTCATCTTTATTACCTAACGAAACTCCATCTGCAGTTTTTTCTGCCATCATAGTAGGATCTGGTCCCATCGCAGCAATACCTAGAAGCCTGTATTTCATTTGACCATCTCTTCTATCTACGTACCACATTCCTTTAATTTTAAGAAGTTTTACGTTTTCAGTTTTGGTTTCAATAACATCTGTTCCAGCTTTGATGTCTTCTGGTGTAAGTTTTTCTCCAGCATTTCTTTTATCAATTAACCAATCTGATTCTTTAGTAATTGAAAGTCTTTGTTTAATTGCTTCTGGAGACAATTTGGTCATGAACATTTCATCATCATAAACTTCTTTAATCTTCCCACTCATAATGTTTTCTATCAGTAATTGATAGATGGATTTATTACTAGAAACTATACCGTCTGCATTATGATAAAATGGTTGATTAATCTTTTCATTCATATCTATGATTTCCCAAACCACCATACTTCTTAGTACATCTTTTTCGTCAATATAACCATAACTAAGGGGTACATTTCTAAAAGAGACTATAGAATCTCCTTTTTTCACCTTTCCCATATCTCTGTATACTCTAAATACTTCAGGTGATTTAGCATTTAGAATAGAAAGTGAGTTAATCGGTTCTAGCTCTTCTTTTGGTTGTGGCGTAACTTCAATATTAACATTAGTAGTTGGAGTAGAAGTTACTACTTCAGCTGCTGGAGTTTCTTTTTTAGCAACAGTAGTTTTTTTAGCAGTCTTCTTCGTAGTTCTTTTCTTAGTCTGCGCATCTACAGAGAAAACACTTAATGCTAATAGTAAAATTAAAATCTTTTTCATTTTATAATGATATGAAATAATGTTATTCTTAATAACTCATTTATTGAACATTTATTACAACTGGACTGATTTTCTTGAGTGTCTG
>DITA01000046.1:0-29357 GCA_002422665.1 Flavobacteriales bacterium UBA6196 | reverse complement strand
ATTTCTAGAATGGATGCTACTGCGCTACTTTATCATCATGGAAAAATCAAAAAAATCATTGTAAGTGGCGAAAAAAGTAAAGGCTATAACGAACCAAAAGCCATGAAAAATTTCTTGATTTATCAAGGTGGAGTTCCCGAAAACATTATTCTAGAAGACCCAAAAGGTTTTAATACCCGCGAAAGCATTCTGAGATGCAAAAATGAGTACAAACAAAAAAACGTAATCATTGTTTCACAAGGATTTCATAACCTTAGAGCTTTATTTTTTGCAAGAAACATTGGTATGAACGCATTAGGATTTGATGCCCAAGATGTTACTAAATATCAGAGTTATTACAGAAATCACTTTAGAGAATTTCTCGCAAGAGTACAAGCGGTAGTATATTATATATTTGGAATTTCAAATGAAGAAGAACATCTGAAAAAATAGGGTTTCTAACCAAAAAAGAACGCATCAATCAACTAATTATTTAGGAATTTAGCTAAATTTGTAAAAAATATATTTTTAATGTTAGTAATAGGTATTGCAGGTGGAACTGGTTCTGGTAAAACCACCGTAGTGAATAATATTTTGCAACAATTGAATGCAGAAGGTGTAAATGTACTTTCTCAAGACAATTATTACCATGATAATCACCAATTATCGCTCTCAGAAAGAGAAGCGCTTAATTATGACCACCCAAAATCGATAGATTTTGAATTATTGGTAAAACATGTAAAAGCGCTGAAAAGAGGAGAAAACATAGAACAGCCTTTGTATTCTTTCGTAACGCATTCTAGAACTGGAGATCACGTAACTGTAGAACCTAAAAACGTTTTAATTGTAGAAGGAATTCTGGTTTTGACCAATCAGGAACTTTTAAAGGAATTCGATCTTAAAGTATTTGTACACGCAGATTCAGACGAAAGATTAATCAGAAGAATTAGACGTGATACACAAGAACGCGGTAGAGATTTACACGAAGTTCTTCACCGTTACCAAACTACGCTGAAGCCAATGCATCAAGAGTTTATAGAACCTTCTAAAAACGAAGCAGACCTTATTGTTCCTAACATGAGAAAAAATTCTGTAGCTATTGATTTTCTTTCTACAGTCATTAACAATTCTCTTAAAAAAGCCTATTAATGAAGGAACTAATTAAAGATATTCAGAAAAAATCTCCGAGTTGGCGTTTCGTGCAGAAATACCTTCTCAATAAATATTTTATTACCATTTTTCTTTTTTTGGTATGGATGATTTTTTTTGATTCTACATCTTGGTTAGTCATCAAAGATTTAAACAAAGAAATAGACAAATACGAAGAACAACTCTCGTATTACAAGTCAGAATATCATAAAAATGATGCTTTCTATAAAAAGCTCATGAATAACAAAGCAGAAAAAGAAAAGTTTGCGCGAGAAAATTATTTTATGAAAAAGAAAAATGAAGAAATTTTCATTCTCGTGGTAGACAGTTCTGCCATTAAGCAAAAAGAAGAAGAATAAATAAATTATCTTGAATTTCGAATGTCGAAAAACATTTGAACACAAAACAAAAAACCATACATTATGTTTGCTCAAGTTACACTTCAGGATTGGGAAAATCTGGTCAAAAAACAATTGAAAACAGAAGATATTTATGCTGTTCTTACCAAAGAAAACTTGGAAGGCATTTCTGTAAAACCTTATTATGCCGATACTGATTTTGTCTTAAAAAATCTGCCAAAAGTAGAAGAATCTACACATTTGGTTGCTACATATCAAGATAATTTAGAAGAACATGCTTATGCGTTTTTACTAGAGCATAATGTAGAACATTTGACCGAAAAAATGCTTTTCGTAGCCAATAAAGATTTGGCAGGACACATTTCTCTTGCAGATGATAATCAATATATTTCTTTGATAGATGTTTTTGAAAATCAAGAAATTAACACGCAATTAGCGGAAGAATTATTATCTAAAAATTTCAAAAGAAATATTGCGGTAGATACTACTTTCTATCAAAATGCTGGAGCTTCTATCACGCAACAATTGGCTTTAGCATTAGCAAAAGCAAAAGATTTGGCAGAAGTTTTCGGAGCTGAAATTTTAGAAAAATTAGTTTTCAAATTTGCAGTTGGAGGGAATTATTTCTTTGAAATTGCAAAAATCAGAGCATTTAAAATCCTTTTCAATCAACTTTCTAAAGAATTCGGACTAGAAAGCATTCCTTACATTTTCACAGAAACTTCTCTTAGAAATAAAGCTAAAAACGATGAAGAAAATAACCTTATTCGTTCTACATTAGAACTTTCTGCAGCCATGATTGCTGGTTCTGATGCGGTTTATAGCAATGATTTTAAAGTGCAAAATTCTAATTCACTTTCAGAGGAAATTTCATTTAAACAACAAATTGTTTTGGCATACGAAAGTATTATTAATGTCTTTGACGATGCTGCCAACGGAAGTTATTATATTGAAGAAATCACCCATCAATTCGCAGAAAACGCTTGGAAATTATTCTTAGAAATCGAAAATTCTGGTGGTTTTGTAGAAAATCTAAAATCTGGAAAAATTGCTGAAATGATCTATCAACAGGCAATTGCAGAACAAAATTGGGTAGAAGAAGGGAAAATAAAACTCATTGGTGTAAATCTTTACCCAAAACTAGAAAAAACCAAATCTGTAGAACAACTCTACAATGCTAAAGAAATAAAACCAGTAAGATGGGCAGAAATGTTTGAGTAAAGTCGGAAGTCAGAAGACGGAGGTCGGAAGTTTTACGAGGTTATAATTACGAAGTTTTTGTTTTAATTTTAGATTTTTTAATTAGACTATTTTCAAGATTTTCCACAAAGTTTGTCATTCCGAAGGAATCTAAATTTATATTATGAGATATTTTAAAAAAAATTGGGAAGAAACTACTGGTGATGAATTGACTGATGATTGGGGATTTTCAATATTTTATTTTGAAACTGATGATTCTTTAAATGTTTTAAAACAAATTCAAATATTTGAAAATGGTAACATTTTAAAATATGACGAATTGAATAATGAAGATGAATTTGGGGCAATGGCAGATCAATCATTGGAAGAAGAAGAATTTTTAGACTGCGAAATTTCAAAAGAAGAATTTTATAATATCTGGAATAAGTGATTAAATTACTAAACCAAGAAATACAAAAATATATTAATGCAAATCTAAACGCAGATTTGCATTCTTTGTTATTGAAAAAATCTCCATTTCCAGAGGTTTCTATGCAAAAATTGGTTCAGCAAATCAAAGGTAGAAAAGTAGCAGAGAAAAAGTTCCCTTTTTTGAATCAAGAAAACATTATTTTTCCGCCCAATCTTAATCTAGAACAGGCTTCATCACAAGATACCGCAGACTTCAAAAAACAGTTTTTTAAAGGAAAAAAATTCATTGATTTAACTTGTGGTTTCGGAATTGATGCCTATTTTCTTTCTCAAAATTTTGAAGAAATTACTTTAATAGAGCAGAATACAGAGCTTTTGGACATCGTAAAACACAATTGGGAAGTTCTCGGAAGAAAAGCGAATTTCATCAACCAAAAATTAGAAGATTTTCTCAAAAATAATAAAGAACATTTCGATTTAATTTATCTAGATCCTGCAAGAAGAGACAACCATAACAGAAAAGTATTTCTTTTGGAGGATTTGTCGCCTAATATTATTGAAATTCAAGAGCAATTAAGTGACATTTCAACTGAAATTTTAATAAAACTGTCACCGCTGATTGATATTCAGCATTTGGTTTCTTCGCTCAAAAATATTTATAAAATCTGGGTTATTGCAGTTAAAAATGAAGTAAAAGAAGTTTTGGTTTATCTCAAAAAAACAGAAAATCAACCAGAAATCTCCTGCATCAATTTACAATCTACAGAGCCTGAATTTCACTTTAATTTAGATGATGAAAAAAACTGTCAATCAGAATTTTCAGCTCCTAAAAAATACATTTACATTCCAAATAATTCTGTATTAAAATCTGGAGCATTCAATTTAGTTTCAGAGAAATTTGGTTTGAGAAAATTACATCAGAACACGCACATTTATACTTCCGAAGAAAAAATAGAACATTTCCCGGGAAGAATTTTTGAAACTGAAGAAATCAATTCAAAAGCGATTAAAAAGGGTGAACAATTTAATATCATCACCAAAAATTTTCCTTTAAAACCTGAAGAAATCAAGAAAAAATACAAAATAAAAGACGGCGGAAACCAATATCTTATCGCGGTAAAATCTCTTTCTGGAAATCATTTCCTAGTAGGAAAACTTCTTGATTAAGAAAATTTTAAGTTTTTTTTGTGGTAAACTCAATATTTCTTACTTTTGGAAAAATTTATAAACGTAATAATTTAGATATGAAAAAATTGGTATTTGCTGTAGCTGCAGCGTCTTTTTTAGTTTCTTGTGGTTTACCTGAAGGAGGAAACAAGGGAGTTTTGAAAAAAACTGAAGATGTAGTAAGATATGACGATGAAAACGCTGAAGCGCCTACTTACAAAGAAAAAACGGACTCTGCTACTGTAGATCAACCAGCTGCTGCAGAAGTTAAGGTAGATAGCACTGCAAAAAAATAAGATATTTTCTCATACAAAATAGATGTCTTGCGATTGCGAGACATTTTTTTATATTTACTAAAATTTTAAAACAATGTCGGACACACAAAGTTATATCCAACAAAACAAGCAACGTTTTCTAGACGAATTGATAGAATTATTGAAAATTGCTTCTATTTCTGCAGACCCAGCTTACAATCAAGATGTGCTCAATTGTGCTGATGCTGTGGCAAAACACCTTGCCAATGCAGGAGCAGATCAAGTAGAAATCTGCGAAACCAAAGGTTATCCTGTAGTGTATGGTGAAAAAATCATCAATCCAGAATTACCAACCGTTTTGGTTTATGGTCACTATGATGTTCAACCTGCAGATCCACTAGAATTATGGGAAAGCGGACCTTTTGAACCTGTGGTTAAAAAGACAGAACTTCATCCAGAAGGAGCTATTTTCGCAAGAGGAAGTGCAGATGATAAAGGCCAATTCTTCATGCACGTAAAAGCTTTTGAAGCGATGATGAAAACCAATTCTCTACCTTGTAATATTAAATTCATTATTGAAGGAGAAGAAGAGGTAGGTTCTGTAAGTTTAGCTGGATTTTTAGAAGAAAATAAAGAAAAACTTTCTTGTGATGTCATTTTAATTTCAGACACACATATTTATTCTAACGAACAACCAACGGTAACTACTGGTCTTAGAGGTTTAAGTTATATGAAAGTAGAAGTAGAAGGTCCGAACAGAGATTTACACTCAGGATTATATGGTGGTGCTGTTCCTAACCCAATTAATGTTTTAGCAGAAATGATTGCTAAACTTCATGATGAAGAAGGAAGAATTACCATTGATGGTTTTTATGATAATGTAGAAATCGTTTCTGCGGAAGACAGAGCAGAAATGAATAAATTAAAAGACAACCCAGAAGAATTCAAAAAATCAATTGGATTAAGCGGAGTAGAAGGTGAAACTGGTTATACTACCTTAGAAAGAACTTCTATCAGACCAACTCTTGATGTAAACGGAATTTGGGGAGGTTACATAGGTGAAGGTGCTAAAACCGTGATTCCTAGTAAAGCATTTGCTAAAATTTCTATGAGATTGGTTCCTTATCAAACAGACGAAGAAATTACTGAAAAATTCACGAAATATTTTGAAAAAATAGCTCCAGCTTCTGTTAAGGTAAAAGTTACGCCTCATCACGGTGGAATGCCTTACGTTTTACAAAGCAACACTAAAGAATTCCAAGCGGCTAAAAAAGCTATGGAAAAAGCCTTTGGTAAAGAAGTTTTACCATATAGAAGTGGCGGAAGTATTCCTATTACTTCTCTTTTTGAGAAAATTTTAGGAGCAAAATCAGTTTTGATGGGCTTCGGTTTAGATTCTGATGCGATTCACTCGCCAAACGAACACTACGGATTGTATAATTTCTACAAAGGAATAGAAAGTATTCCATATTTCTTTGAATTTTATACTCAACAATAAATTTTAAGTTAATCCTCAGTCGAAAAGATTGAGGATTTTTTATTTCTGGTTAAAATTTGAGAATTAACTCCACTTTTTTGGGAAAGTAAAAACCATTAATTTGTGGTAATTTTTAATGATTTCAAAAATTATTTCCGAAATAAAATCTCAAAATTTCCTTTGTTTCAGGCAATTATCGTATATTTATGCAATGAATATAAATAATTTTAGAGTATTATGCATGCATAATATTTTTTTATTTAAATTAGCAAACATTCAAATAAGAAAAATTGAACCTTATGAAAATATTAGTTTGTATTAGTAGTGTTCCAGATACTACTTCTAAAATTAACTTTACTGCAGATAAATCTGCTTTTGACAAAAACGGAATTCAGTGGGTAATTAATCCTTACGACGAATTTGCTCTTACAAAAGCTGTAAAATTACAAGAATCTCAAGGCGCTACAGTGACCATCGCTACTGTAGGTGACGTAGCTACTGAAGCTGTAATGAGAAAAGCTCTTGCTATTGGCGCAAATGATGCAATAAGAGTAAACGCTGAACCACAAGACAGTATTACCGTAGCTAAAGAATTGGCTAAAATTGTAGAAGAAGGTGGTTATGACTTGGTACTTTGCGGTAAAGAATCTATTGATTATAATGGTGCTGCAGTTCCAGCAATGATTGCTCAATTACTTAATAGACCTTTCGTAAACGCTTGTGTAGGTTTAGAAGTAAACGGTGCAGAAGCTACTGCAGTAAGAGAAATTGAAGGAGGAAAAGAAACATTATCTGTTAAACTTCCTGCTGTAATCGCTGGTCAAAAAGGTATGGTAGAAGAAAAAGACCTTATTATTCCTAACATGAGAGGAATTATGTCTGCTAGAACTAAACCTTTAACAGTAAAAGAACCAACTGAAACAGATGTTAAGGTAAGTGCAGTATCTTTTGATGCTGTTCCGGCAAGAGCTCAAGTAAAACTAGTTTCTGCGGATAATCTAGACGAATTGGTAAGATTACTTCACGAAGAAGCAAAAGTTATTTAACAAATTATTAATCCATTTGAAATTTGAAATTTGAAATTCAAAAAATCTCAAATCTTAAATCTCAAATCTCAAATCTTTTTAAATTATGTCAATTTTTGTATATACCGAAAATATTTCAGGAGCATATAAAAAAGCGGCTCTAGAAGCTGTTTCTTACGCAAAAACAGTTGCAGACATGTCTGGAACAGATGTAGTAGCGGTAAGCATTAATCCTACAGATGCTGCAGATGTTCTTTACAAATACGGAGCTTCTAAAGTGGTTACTCTAAAAAGTGACGCACTTAAAAGTTTCAACCCAAAAGCTTATGCAGAAGCTCTTGCTACTGTAGTAGATGGAGTGGTAGTTTTCCCGCATTCTACAGATGCTAGTTCTGTAGCTCCTATGCTTGCTGTGATTAAAAACGCTTCATTATTAACCAATGTAGTTTCTGCTCCAGTTGCCGTTTCTCCATTCGAAGCGAAGAGAAAATCTTTCTCTGGAAAAGCTTTTATGGATGCTAAAGCTCATGGCGAAAATGTAGTGGTTACTGTTTCTCAAAACTCTTTTGGAGTAAAAGAAAATCCAGTTTCAGGTTCTGAAGAAGTAAAAGAAGTTTCTGTTTCTGCAGAAGGTCTTACTGTAGTGAACCAAGAAAAATCTTCAGGAAAATTAGACCTTAAAGAAGCAGAAGTAGTAGTTTCTGCAGGTAGAGGGATGAAAGGTCCTGAAAACTGGGGAATGATCGAAGAATTAGCTAATGTTTTAGGTGCAGCTACAGCTTGTTCTAAACCAGTTTCTGATATAGGTTGGAGATCTCACTCAGAACACGTAGGACAAACCGGTAAAGCCATCGCTCCTAATTTATACATAGCAGTAGGTATTTCTGGTGCTATTCAGCACTTGGCTGGTGTAAACTCTTCTAAAACCATCGTAGTGATTAATAATGATGCAGAAGCACCATTCTTTAAATCTGCTGATTATGGAGTAGTAGGAGATGCTTTCCAAATTATCCCTGCCCTTACCGAAAAAATTAAAGCATTAAAAGGACACTAAAATATCATCCTTTTTAAAAATATCAATCCGAGATTTTTATCTCGGATTTTTTTGTCGTTGCAGAACCCAAAAATTTTTATTTCTTTTGACGAATAAATGAATTTCTCATTATATAAAAAGCAAAACCAATTTTATCATCAAAACTTGTGAAATAAATCATCTGAAGGCAGTGATAAAATTTTAAATATCAAATGTTAAATTTTAAAAATTAAAGTATATTTGTATTCATGGATTATAAACAACTAATCATACGCGGAATATCTTATAGCCAAACTCAATCTGGAGCATATGCACTGCTTCTGGAGCATGAAGAAACTGGCGTAAAACTACCTGTAGTAATTGGTAATTTTGAGGCTCAATCTATTTCTTTAGGTTTAGAAAAAGACTTGCGACCACCTCGTCCACTCACGCATGATTTATTTACCAAATTTGTAAATTCTACACATTACACCCTAGAATCGGTAATTATTTATCAAATTATTGACGGTGTTTTCTTCTCTAATCTCAATTTTAAAAATACAGAAAACGGAGAAGAACTTATTTTAGATGCCAGAACTTCTGATGCTGTAGCAATGGCAGTACGTTTTGATGCCCCAATCTATACTACAGAACAAGTATTGAACGAAGCTGGAATTCTTCTAGAAATTGACAATAACAATGAATTGCCAGAACCAGAAGAGGCTTCAGAAAGTGAAACTTCTGACCTCAAAAAACTCAGTACAGAAGAATTACAAATTTTATTAGACGATGCAGTGAGAGAAGAAGATTATGATACCGCTATGGAAATCCAAGAAGAACTCAAAAGACGAAATAAAAAAATTGACTAGCGCTAAAAATTAAAATTAAATAATAAACTCTGAAAACACTCAACGGTCTAAAATACCGTAAAAGAAAAAATTACTACTTATGAATATTAAATTTAGATTGACACTGCTCAGTTTTCTACAATTTTTTGTTTGGGGAGCTTGGCTAATCACCATCGCTAATTATTGGTTTGGAACCAAACAATGGGATGGAACAAAGTTTGGCGCTGTTTTTAGCACAATGGGAATTGCTTCTGTATTCATGCCTACTTTAGTAGGAATTATCGCAGATAGATGGATTAATGCTGAGAGAATTTATGGAATTCTGCATATTTTATACGCTGCGGTTCTGTTTTATTTACCTCAAGTAACCACACCAGATACATTTTTTGCAGTGATGCTTCTTGCGATGGTATTTTACATGCCTACAATTGCACTAGCAAACTCTATTTCTTATACTTTACTTAAAAACAATAATTATGACGTGGTAAAAGATTTTCCACCGATTAGAGTTTGGGGAACAATTGGCTTCATCGTAGCGATGTGGATTACTAATTTATCTGGAAATAAAGCTTCAGAATTTCAATTTTACATTGCAGGTGCAGCAGCAGTTTTACTTGGTTTATATTCATTTGCATTACCAGCTTGTAAACCACAAAAATTAATTTCTAAAGACTCTTCGCTAGTTGAAGTTTTAGGTCTAAATGCATTCAAACTTTTTGGAAACTATAAAATGGCTCTTTTCTTCATATTCTCTATGTTTTTAGGAGGCGCTTTACAGTTAACCAATGCTTATGGAGATGTGTTTTTAAGTGAATTCGAGAATTTTCCAAAATACGCAGATTCATTCGTAGTGAAATATTCTACCATTATCATGTCTATTTCTCAAGTTTCTGAAACATTATTTATCCTTGCTATTCCTTTCTTTTTAAGAAAATACGGAATTAAAAACGTAATGTTAATGAGTATGTTTGCCTGGGTATTAAGATTTGGTTTATTCAGTTTTGGCAATCCTACTTCAGGACTTTGGATGATTATTTTATCATGTATTATCTACGGAATGGCGTTTGATTTCTTTAATATTTCTGGTTCACTTTTCGTAGAAACCAATACCAATTCTAAAATTCGTTCTTCAGCTCAAGGTTTATTTATGATGATGACCAATGGTTTCGGAGCGATTATTGGAAGCGTTTCTGCAGGTTGGGCGATTGATAAATTCTTTACTCATAAATTCTCTACCGCAGATTCTTTAGCAGGATTTTTAGATACTACAGTAGACAATTCTAAATTTGTAGAATTTATAGGAAAACAAGGTTCTTCCATTGTAAATGGTACTTTAACTAAAGAGATTGCTATGAAAGATTGGCCACACATTTGGTTAGCTTTCGCTGCTTACGCTTTAGTGATTGCTGTACTTTTCGCTTTGATGTTTAAACACAAGCACAATCCAGAAGCAATAGGAAACGTATCTCATTAATCTAAATCATTGATTATAAACACAAAACACACTTTTTAAAAAGTGTGTTTTTTTTTGTACTTTGGCGAAAAGAATTTTAAAATTTAAATCTCTATTAAATATCATGAAAGAAGTATTTATCGTTTCAGCAGCAAGAACACCTATGGGAAGTTTTCTAGGAAGTTTATCTAGCATTCCTGCCCCTAAATTAGGTTCAATTGCCATCAAAGGAGCGTTAGACAAAATTAATCTTGACGCAAAACACGTTCAAGAAGTTTATATGGGTAATGTTTTACAAGCTGGAGAAGGACAAGCTCCTGCTCGTCAAGCTGCATTAGGCGCTGGTTTATCAAACGAAACACCTTCTACCACTATCAATAAAGTATGTGCTTCTGGGATGAAAGCCGTAATGATGGCTTCTCAGTCTATTAAATCTGGTGACCAAGACGTAATCGTAGCTGGTGGAATGGAAAACATGAGCCAAGTTCCGCATTATTATAGCGCGAGAAATGCTGTAAAATTAGGAGATGTAAAAATGCAAGACGGAATGTTAGTTGACGGTTTGACTGATGTTTACAATAAAGTTCACATGGGAGTTTGTGCAGAAAAATGTGCAGCAGAATATGAATTCTCAAGAGAAGACCAAGACAACTTTGCGATTCAGTCTTATAAAAGAAGTGCAGAAGCTTGGGCTTCTGGTAAGTTTAAAGAGGAAATCGTACCTGTAGAAATTCCGCAGAGAAAAGGAGAACCGATTATTTTTTCAGAAGACGAAGAATATAAAAATGTAAATTTTGACAGAATCGGAACTTTACCTACTGTTTTCCAGAAAGAAAATGGAACAGTAACGGCTGCTAATGCTTCGACCTTAAATGACGGTGCTTCAGCATTGGTTTTAATGTCAAAAGAAAAAATGGAAGAATTGGGCTTAAAACCTTTGGCAAAAATTGTTTCTTACGCAGATGCTGCACACGAACCAGAATGGTTTACTACAGCTCCTTCAAAAGCATTACCAATTGCTCTTAAAAAAGCAGGCCTAAAAGTTTCTGACATTGATTTCTTCGAGTTTAATGAAGCCTTTTCAGTAGTTGGTTTAGCCAACAATAAAATTTTAGGTTTAGACGAATCTAAGGTAAATGTAAATGGTGGTGCCGTTTCATTAGGACATCCTCTAGGAAGTTCTGGCGCTAGAATTATCGTTACACTCATTAATGTTTTAAAACAAAACAATGGTAAATATGGTGCTGCTGCAATCTGTAATGGAGGTGGTGGTGCTTCTGCAATTGTGATTGAGAATTTATAATTTTCTCATCTTACAAATGATTAACCATTAAGATTTATTGATTTTTTAGTCAATTTCTTAATGGTTTTTTTATTTTTGTGTAATAATTCCCTTTTACGGAAAAAACTATGAAACAAAATATCAAAAACAACCCTAAAATTATGAAAGCTTGGGCTTTCTACGATTGGGCGAATTCTGTTTATTCACTGGTAATTACCTCTACCATTTTTCCTATTTACTATTCTATTATTACTACTGCTTACGAAAAAAGCGAGTACGTAACCGAAACAGGAAAATGGATAAAAGTTCCAGTGAGAAATATGATTAATATTTTCGGAAAAGATTATCAACCAGATGCTGTTTATGGCTATTCGCTTACCATTTCGTTTTTGATTGTAGTAATTCTTTCGCCTATTTTATCCTCTTTAGCAGACACCATTGGAAATAAAAAGTCTTTCTTGCAATTTTTCGCTTATTTAGGAGCAACTTCTTGTATGGGATTGGCGATGTTTACCAATATGAATAACGTCTTCTTAGGATTACTTTTCAGTATTACTGCGAGTGTAGGTTTCTGGGGAAGTTTGGTTTTCTACAATTCATTTTTACCAGATATTGCTACACCAGATAAACAAGATGCACTTTCTGCAAAAGGTTACGTTTATGGCTATATTGGCTCCGTAATTTTAGTGGTGATTTGTTTGGCATTAATTATGTTTTTTGCGGACACTCCAAAAGAAGCACTTATATACACTAGAATATCTTTCTTATTTACAGGAGCTTGGTGGTTTGGATTCTCTCAATACACCTTCAAACATTTACCACAATTTGGTGAAGTGAAAGACCAATTACCAAAAGATTTAGTTTTGCTGAATCTAAAAAATATTTTCAAAAGTCATAAATCAAATGGAGGCTTTGTAGAAGTTTTAAAAGACAATATTATCTTCTACATTGAAATCGTGAAAGAAAGTTTTAGAGAATTATATAAAGTTGGTTCACAATTATTTAGAACCGCTAATCTTAAGTATTTTTTAGCAAGTTTCTTCTTTTATAGTGTGGGAATGCAGACCATTTTCTTGATGGCAACACTTTTCGGGAAGAGCGAAATCAACTTGGAACAAGGAAAACTGATTATGACCTTGTTAATCATTCAAATTGAAGCCATTATTGGTGCTATTTTCTTCTCAAGATTATCCAAAAGAATAGGCAATAAAAATGTGATTAGCATTACTATTATTTTATGGATTTTTGCTTGTCTTTCTGCTTATTTCCTCAAAAAAGAAAATCCAAATGTAGAATATCAATTTTACGGAATTGCAGCCATCATCGGTTTGGTAATGGGCGGAATTCAATCAATGTCTCGTTCTACCTATAGTAGACTTTTACCAAAAGATTCTATGGATAATACTACGTATTTCAGCTTTTATGATGTGCTAGAAAAAATTGCGATTATCTTAGGAACCTTCATTTTTGCACTATTAATTGACAATTATGATGCAATTAGATTGTTCTTCTTACAAGAAACTTCATTCCAATTGCCTACTACTTCAGGAATGAGATTTGCTGCACTTTCTATGTCGGTTTTCTTTGCATTAGGATTGTTCTTTATTAGATTTTTGAAATTCAACAAAATATCAGACAAAGAAACTTTGTAAATCTTTAGATAATATATTCACAAGAACCTCAAATTTGAGGTTCTTTTTTTGTAAGTAAATCTTAAAATTGATAAACTTTTTCAGAGAATAATTCCGTATTTTTGTAAGTCTTGATTTTTTTGACGAGATTGACATTATGAGTACAGAAAAAGAATACATCGAAATATACGGAGCTAGAGAACACAATCTAAAAAACATCAATGTTAAAATACCTAGAAATGAATTGGTTACCATTACGGGACTTTCTGGTTCTGGGAAATCTTCTTTGGCTTTTGACACCATTTTTGCAGAAGGACAAAGACGTTATATCGAAACTTTTTCTGCCTATGCTCGTCAGTTTTTGGGCGGTTTAGAGCGTCCAGATGTGGATAAAATTGAAGGACTTTCTCCTGTAATTGCCATCGAACAAAAGACTACCAATAAAAATCCACGTTCTACAGTGGGTACCGTGACAGAATTGTATGATTTTCTACGTTTGCTTTTCGCCAGAGTTTCAGATGCATATTCTTTGGAAACTGGTCAAAAAATGGTAAGCTACACAGAAGAACAAATTCTAGATACCATCAAAGAAAATTATAAAGGCGAAAAAGTTTTGCTTTTAGCACCTGTCATTCGTTCTAGAAAAGGACATTATCACGAACTTTTTGTACAATTGGCTAAAAAAGGGTATTCACAAGCCAGAATTGATGGAGAATTACAAGATATAGAATACGATTTAAAACTAGACCGTTATAAAACTCACGATATAGAAGTGGTAATAGACCGATGGATTATCGGCGAAAATGCCACGGAAAGCAGAATGGCAAAATCTCTGAAAACCGCTTTGCAAATGGGAGAAGGAGTAGTGATGGTTCAGAAATTAGGCGCAACAGACTATCAATATTTTTCTAAAAATTTGATGGATGCACACAGCGGAAATGCGTTGCCTATTCCAGAGCCAAACACGTTTTCTTTCAACTCACCAAAGGGAAGTTGCCCAACTTGTAAAGGTCTCGGAACCATCAAAAAAATCAATGAAGAATTTTTGGTAGAAAACCCTAATTTTTCCATCAATCAAGGCGCTTTATTACCTCTAGAAGTTTTGAAAGGAAACAAATGGCTTCTCACTCAAATTAAAAATATTTTAGAAATTTTCGGGCTAGGTCTAAATACTTCTTTCAATGAAATTCCTCGCGAAGCGGTAGATTATATTTACTACGGATGTCAAAAAGAATTCACTGCTGACTTGAAATACGCGGGAATTTCTAAGAAAATAAAAATCAATTTTGAAGGGTTGGTTCCTTATCTCAGTCAAGTAATTGAAGATAAAGAAAACTACGACGCAGTAGTACTTGAAAGACAATTTACCACCGAAGAAACTTGTCCAGAATGTAATGGAGCAAGACTTCAAAAAAGCAGTTTGGCTTTTAAAATTGATGGAAAAAATATTGCTGAAATCAATGCTTTAAGTTTATTAGATTTGAAAGATTGGATTCAAGAAGTTAAAGAAAAATTCAGCGAAAAAAATAAAATTATTGCAAACGAAATTCTAAAAGAAATAGAAACCAGATTGCAGTTTTTATTAGACGTCGGTTTAGATTATTTAAGCTTGAGTAGAAGTTCTAGAACGCTTTCTGGTGGCGAATCTCAGAGAATTAGATTGGCTACACAAATTGGTTCTCAGTTGGTAAATGTATTGTATATTTTAGATGAACCGAGCATTGGTTTACACCAAAGAGACAACGAAAGACTCATCAATTCATTGAAAAATCTTCGTGATATTGGGAATTCTGTTCTCGTGGTAGAACATGATAAAGACATGATTCTAGAAGCCGATTACGTTCTCGATATCGGTCCTAGAGCCGGAAAACATGGCGGCGAAATTCTTTGGCAAGGAAAACCTAAAGATTTAATCAAAGCCAATACAATCACGGCAGATTATCTCACGGGAAAAAGAAGCATAGAAATCCCTAAAGAAAGAAGAAAAGGAAACGGAAAATTTCTAAAACTAAAAGGCGCAACAGGAAATAACCTGAAAAACGTAAACCTAGAAGTTCCTTTAGGAAAATTGGTAGTAGTAACAGGAATTTCAGGAAGTGGAAAATCTTCTTTGATTAATGGAACGCTTTATCCAATTCTCAACAAACATTTTTACAGAGCGGTTCAGGAACCTTTGCCATACAAAAAATTTGAAGGCATCGAAAATATCGACAAAATTGTAGATGTAGACCAAACTCCGATTGGAAGAACACCACGTTCTAATCCTGCAACTTACACTGGAATGTTCACTGATATTAGAAATCTTTTTGCAGAATTGCCAGAATCTAAAATCCGTGGTTACAAAGCGGGAAGATTTTCTTTCAATGTAAAAGGTGGAAGATGCGAAACGTGTCAAGGCGGCGGTTTAAAAGTTATTGAAATGAACTTTTTGCCCGATGTTTACGTGCATTGCGAAACCTGCAACGGAAAACGTTTTAACCGAGAAACTTTGGAAGTTCGCTACAAAGGAAAATCGATTTCTGATGTGTTGGAAATGACCATTGATGAAGCGGTAGATTTCTTCCAACCGATTCCTAAAATTTATGCAAAAGTGAAGACTTTGCAAGACGTTGGTTTGGGTTACATCACACTTGGTCAACAATCTACAACGTTAAGTGGAGGAGAAGCACAACGTATAAAATTGGCGACAGAACTTGCCAAAAAACAAACAGGAAACACGCTTTATATCCTGGATGAACCTACAACAGGTTTGCACTTTGAAGATGTAAAAATCTTGATGGAAGCCATCAATCAGTTGGTAGAATTAGGCAATTCTTTTATTATTATTGAGCATAATTTAGACGTAATAAAATTAGCAGACCACATTATAGATATCGGTCCAGAAGGTGGAAAACACGGTGGCGAAATCATCGCAACGGGAACTCCTGAAGAATTGATAAAAAGCAAAAAATCTTTGACTGCTAAATTTTTAAAAAAGGAAATGGAATAAAATTTCATTTTCAACATTATAACACAATTTATCTTAGATAAAAATGAACTACCAAATCCGTGAAATGCTTCCAGAAGATGGAACGAGAGTTTTAGAAATTTTAAAACAAGGAATTGAAGGTGGCAATGCTACTTTTGACAAAGATGTTCCAAGTTGGGAAACTTGGGACAATAAATATTTCAAAGTGTGTAGATTGGTTTTGGTAAACGAAAATGGAGTAGTGCAAGGTTGGGCTGCTATTCAACCGGTTTCTGCAAGAGCATGTTTCAAAGGTGTTGCCGAAGTCAGCATTTATCTAGATAATTCAGTTCATGGAAAAGGATTTGGCGAAATGCTACTCCATAAATTAATTGAAGAAACCGAAGAACATCATTTTTGGACTTTACAATCTGGGATTTTTCCAGAAAATGTAGCGAGTATTAAAATTCATGAAAAATTAGGCTTCAGAATCATTGGAAGAAGAGAAAAAATCGCTGAAATGAACGGCATTTGGAGAGACATTATTCTTTTAGAGAGAAGAACTCATAAATTCTAAAAACGTTAAAGTTTTCTTAAGAAATAAGATTTTGGCAAAGCTTTTGTTTTAAAGAAGATATCAACCCCAAAATCTTAAAGAAATGAAAAATATATTTAAAATATTCGGCGCTTTAGCACTCACGATAACTGTAGTTTCTTGTGGTTCTAGTAATGTTTACGGAGATAATGGAAGAGTTTATAGAGCTCCAGATGGTAGAATTTACAGACAAGGCGAAATTTATAGAGCACCTAATGGTGATGTTTACCGAAATGGTGTTTTAATTAGAAGCGGTTCTTCTACGGTAATCATCGTAGATGACAGACCGCAAAATTTACCTCCTGGACAAATGAAAAAAGTCTATGGAACCAAATCTGCTAAAGTTTTCGCGCCTGGTCAACAAAAAAATGATCGTTATTACTATGATGAACACGGCAAAAAAAGAAAAATGAAGCACAAAAAGAATCACCGATAAAAACAGAGATTAAATATTGATAATGAGAGCCCGAATTTTCGGGCTTTTTTTATGAAATTCCTTTTTCTATATTTCTATTTAAATATACTTTATAATCAGGAATTTCTACTGCATATTCTGTGTGCATAAAAGGCGAAGTTAGAATAAAATCTGCGGTAGATGCATCACATGCTACGATAATATTCCAAACGGCACAGATTCTTAAAAAAGCCTTAACATCTGGATCATGAGGCTGTGCTTCCATAGGATCCCAAAAGAAAATAACGATATCTATTTTTCCTTCGGCAATCATTGCACCGAGTTGTTGATCTCCACCAAGTGGTCCACTCATTACTCTGTGAACAGGAACTCCCAATTCATTTTCTATCAATTTTCCCGTGGTTCCTGTAGCAATTAATTGATGTTGCTGAATCACTTCACCATGTTTTTTTACCCATTCAAGTAATTCATCTTTTTTATGGTCGTGAGCAATAAGCGCTATAGTTTTTTGAGGAGAAAGCAACCTTACATTTTTAGTCATTTCATTCATTTTTGAACAAGTAAATTTACAANNTTCTGCTTTGGTATTAATTGTATTTAAATATTTTAGTTTTGGCTAAGATATTCTGCAGTTGCAGTTCTAGTAGCATTCATTGCTGCTTTACCTTCTTGCCAGTTTGCTGGACAAACTTCTCCGTATTTTTGAACGTGAGTATAAGCATCAATTAATCTTAAATATTCAGCTACGTTTCTTCCAAGAGGCATATCATTTACGCTTTCGTGGAAAACCTTTCCTTCTTCATCAATTAAATAAGTTGCTCTGTACGTTACGTTAGACCCAGAAAAAGTTTCGTTTCCTTCTTCATCATATTCGAAATCTTGGTCTACAATTCCTAAAATATTAGCCAATTGTCTGTGTGTATCAGCTAAAAGTGGATAAGTCACTCCTTCGATTCCTCCCATATTTTTTGGAGTAGATAACCATGCGAAGTGTACCTCGTTTGTGTCACAAGAAGCACCAATAACCATAGTGTTTCTGTTTTTAAATTCTTCTAAAGCAGCTTGAAAAGCGTGTAATTCTGTTGGACAAACAAAAGTAAAGTCTTTTGGATACCAAAATAATAAAACTTTTGATTGATTTTTTACTGCTTCTTCTAGTACGTTAATTCTTAAATTTTCTCCTGATTTAGAGATTGCGTCTACCGTTACATTTGGAAATTTTCTTCCTACTAATGCCATTTTTTTGTTGTTTTTTACTATTATATTTTCAGACTGCAAAATTAAGGAATTTCAAAAATTTTAAAACGTGAAACCGATAAATTTTTTCTATGACTCTTAAAAAACAAAAAATCTTCGGCTTTTGACTGAAGATTTTAATGTTATTTTTAAAAAATTTGTTAATGAATTTCTGCTTCTTTTAAAACATTTTTAATTCTACTCATCGCTTCTTTTAATTCTTCTTCAGAAGCCGCATAAGAGAATCTGATACAATTAGCATCACCAAAACTTACGCCTCCTACACAAGCTACATGTGCTTTTTCTAATAAAAACATCGCAAAATCATCAGAATTATTGATGAGAACACCGTCAATGGTTTTCCCGATGTAATAAGAAATATCTGGGAAGAAGTAGAATGCTGCTTTTGGCAAATTAACTTTAAATCCTGGAATATCTTTCATCAATTCAAAAACCAAATTTCTTCGTTTTTCAAAACTTTCTACCATAAAATGATATTCACTCGGATCTGTTTCCAATCCTGTAATCGAAGCTCTTTGCGCAACTGTATTCGCGCCAGAAGTCATTTGTCCTTGAACTTTATCACAAGCTTTGGCTAACCATTCTGGACAAGCGCTATAACCAATTCTCCAACCGGTCATTGCAAAAGCTTTAGACATACCGTTGATTACTGCAGTTTGTTCATAAACTTGTGGAAATTCTGCAATAGAAGTGTGTTTTCCATCGTAATTGATGTATTCGTAGATTTCATCAGAAATAATCGTTACATAAGGATATTTCGCCACTACATTGGCTATTTTTTCTAATTCGTCTTTCGTATAATAACTTCCAGAAGGATTACAAGGCGAACTGTAAAGAATCACTTTGGTTTTTGGAGTAATTGCTGCTTCCAGTTGTTCAGCCGTCATTTTAAACTCTGTATCAATGTTCGTTTCTATAAAAACAGAAGTTCCGCCCATCATTTTCACCATTTCGTCGTAAGAAACCCAATAAGGAGCTGGTAAAATAACTTCGTCACCATCATTTACTACTGCTGCTAAAACATTTAGAATAGACTGTTTTGCACCATTTGAAACACAAATTTGAGTCGGTTTATAATCCAGATGATTATCTCTTTTCAACTTTTTAGCAATCGCTTGTCTCAATTCTAAAAATCCTGGAACAGGCGAGTAATGAGAGAAATTTTGATTAATGGCATCAAAAGCAGCTTGTTTGATATTCGCAGGAACATCAAAATCTGGCTCACCAAGAGTTAACGAAATTACATCTATTCCCGCAGCTTTCATTTCACGGGCTTTATTGCTCATTACGAAAGTTTGAGAATAACTTAATCTGTTTAATCTATCTGACAGTTTATTCATTTTTACGATTTTTAGCAAAGATAAATTTTAAAGTATAAATTCCGAAAGATTTCCGCGATAAATTCTTTATTTTTGTTGAAATATTAGAACACTTATGTCTTCAGAAATTATTTTAAAATATTTCCCCAATTTAACAGACGAACAAAAGTCTCAGTTCCAACAACTTGAAACACTTTATAAAGACTGGAACGAAAAAATTAACGTGATTTCGAGAAAAGATATTGATGAATTCTACGAAAGACACGTTCTCCATTCATTGGGAATTGCAAAAATCATGGAATTTGCAGATGGAACCAAAGTTCTAGACATAGGAACTGGTGGTGGTTTCCCGGGAATTCCTTTGGCGATTTTATTTCCGAATGTTGAATTTACTTTGGTAGATTCTATTGGCAAAAAAATTACGGTAGTGAATGCAGTTGCTGAAAGTCTTGGCTTAAAAAATGTAAAAGCCTATCACGAAAGAGCCGAAAAAATAAAAGACAAATTCCATTTTGTAGTGAGCAGAGCAGTTACACAAATGCCTGTTTTCTTGCGTTGGTTAAAAGGAAAATTCGAAAAAGAACAATTTAACCCAAAACACAACGGCGTTTTATACTTAAAAGGTGGTGATTTAGGAGAAGAACTTGCTGGAATAAAATGTGAAATTTACAATCTGAAAGACCAATTCGGAGAAGAGTTTTTTGACACTAAAAAAGTAGTATATTTATCCAAAGGAAATTTTAATTCATAAAAACTTAAATCAATGAAGAAAATTTTTAACCTCAGTATAATCGCTTTATTAGCTGGATTTTTCGCTGTTTCATGTGATAGAAATGACGAAGATGAAATTCAAAATGTAGAATCTATCAAAATAGATAGTGTGAAAATTGCACAAGATACGATGGATGTTTTCACCATTCAAACCATCAAAACGTATTCTACTTATCCTAGCGCTTGTGATGATTTTTTTGGATATGATTACATCAGAAACGGTTTAGAAAGAAATGTGGTAGCCTATTCTTACACCATTAACGGAACTTGTACTCAAGCAACAAGAGTTGGAGTAAATGGTTTCAACTTTAGACCAGAAGAAAAAGGTATTTACACTTTCAAATTTTGGAACGGAAAAGACAGCAGCAACCAAAACATTTGGATTGAGAAAACAATTGTAGTAGAGTAGTATGAAGAAGATTTTTAGCCTTATTTTATTGTTTTGTTTTTTAACTGTTTTTTCTCAAAAATTAGTCTGGAAAGAAGGAACAAAACTTAATTGGAGCCTTTTTAAATCATCTGAAAACAAAATGAAAAGTGACAGCACCATTGTCAGTTATTCTTCTTGTGGACTAAGTTACACCGCTTTTAAAGATAAAGCCAATAATAAAATGAAGGTGAGAATAGATGCTACTTTTGACCCAAGCAAATCTTGGAAACATCCTATTAAAACCAAAAATCTCAATATCAATCATGAACAAGGTCATTTTGATATTGCCGAAATTTACGCTAGAAAACTGAGAAAAGAATTTCTAGAAAATGTAAAAACGGAGAAAGATTACCAATTGAAATTTAAGTTGATTTATCAGGTAATGTATGGTGAATTTCTCGATTATCAAAACTATTATGATAACATTACCAAACGAGGAACCAATGCAGAAAAACAAAATGAGCTAGATGCAGAAATTAAAGCTCAACTCAAAAAACTAGAACACTTTAAAAACTAATGCTACACCAAAAATTTTTACAAAAAGTCATCTCAGAAATACTCGAAAAATCTTCGGATTTATCGGGTTTTTCATTTATAATTCCAGGAAAAAGACCCATAGTTTTTATTAAAGAAATTTTAAAAGAAAAAAACTATAACGGGATTCTTCCAGAGTTTTTTACGATTGATGAATTGGTGCATAAAATAAGTCAAAAACAAGAAATCAAAGGCATTGCACTTTGGCTTTTTGCTTATCAAACCTATACTCAACTTTATCAAGATGAAGATCTTGCTACATTTCTAAAATGGTTCCCTACATTACAAAAAGATTGGGATGATATGCTCAAATTCCATGGAAATGATAAAGAAATTCTGGAATGGATGCTTGCTGAAGAACGCATCAAAAACTGGGGCGAAAATCTGGGCGATGAAGAAGGCGCTAGAAAGAGAAATCTCAATTTTTGGAGAAAAATGAATGCTTTTCTACCTTTTTTAAAAGAAAAATTAGAGGAACAGCAATTGGCTACTTCGGGAATGATTCATCTTTACACCAAAGAAAATTTAGAAAATTATTGTAAAAATTTCAATCTTAGAGCCGTTTTTATTGGTTTTAATGCATTTACTCCCGTTGAAGAAAAATTAGTCAGAACGCTTTTACAATGGGACAAAGCAGAGATTTTCTTTCATGCAGATGAATACTATTTCCATGACGAAAGACAAGAAGCGGGGAAATTTCTCCGCGAATACAAAACTTGGAAAGAATTCAATGATTCTAGAAATTTCAACTGGATTGAAAATGAATTCATTGAACCTAAAAATATAAAAGTTTACGAAGTTTCAGGAAATATTGCTCAAACCAAAGTTCTGCCAGAAATTCTTTCAGAAATACACACAGAAAATTCTGATTATCAGAATACTGCAGTAGTTTTATTAGATGAAAATTTGCTTCCTGCAACGTTAGATTCTCTCGCATCTGTAGAAAAACTGAACATTACAATGGGTTTTCCGTTGAAAAATTTGGCATTTTCAAACGCGATGAAAAAACTGTTTCATCTTCATAAACAACTAGAAAAAAATGCTTCTTCGTATTATTACAATGATATTTTGCCGATTTTAGATGAACTTCCAAAGAATTTTAAAGACGAAAATATCATCAAAAACTTCGTTGCAACCCTAGAAGAAAAAAACATTGTCTACATTTCTAAAAAGCAATTAAGCGAATTATTGAACGGACTTTCTTTTTATAATTTGTTTGAAAAACAAGACGCTGAAACTTTACTTAATACTTTAATTCAATTTTGTAAAGATTTAAAATACAATGAAATAGACAATGTGCAATATGAAAACATTTCTCATTTTGAGAAGAGTTTCATTATCATCAAAAATCAACTTTCTCCATATCAATATCAAGTAAAAATTGAAACATTGGAAGTTTTGATTAATCAACTAATTAACTCAGAATCAATAGATTTTGTGGGAGAACCTTTAGAAGGTTTACAATTGATGGGACTTTTGGAAACCAGATTGTTGAATTTTGAAAATATCATTCTTCTTTCTGCCAACGAAGGAAAATTACCACTCGGAAATTCACAAAATACTTATCTTCCGTTTGATGTAAGAAAGCAATTTAATCTGCATACTTTCTTAGAAAATGACGGAATTTATGCCTATCACTTTTACCGATTTTTACAAAATGCCAAAAATATTTATCTGCTTTACAATGCTCTTGGTTCTGGCTTAAATACAGGCGAAAAAACGAGATTCATTACCCAAATTGAAATGGAATCTCAGCATAAAATAGAGCATATCATCATCGAAAATACTTCTGAACCGATTAATCAAGAACCGATTACGATTGAAAAAACACCTTCAGTTCTTGAAAAATTAGAAGAATGGAAACAGAAGGTTTCGCCATCACATTTGGTGACCTATCTTTATAATCCTATTGATTTTTATTTGGATAAAATTCTCAACACCAGAGAAACCACAGAAATTGAAGAAGAACTTTCTCAACGAAATTATGGAACTTTAGTGCACAATGCTTTAGAATATTTATACGGAAAAATAATCGGTAAAATATTAAAAGTTAATGATTTAGAAAATTTACTTCAACAAGTAGATGAATCAATTGACAAAGCGATTGAACGACTAAAACATCAACCAGAATTCTACGAAAAAGGAATGAATTTTGTTCACAAACAAATAGCCAAAAGAGTAGTAGAATCTGTTTTGAATTATGATTTAGAGTTGGTTAAAAAAGGGAATGCTTTGGAAATTGTAGCTTTAGAAAGAAAAATTGAGAATATCCCTTTCAAAATTGATGAAAATAATCAAGTGATTTTCTACGGATTTATTGATAGAATTGATATTTTGAACGGAACTTTAAGAATCATTGATTATAAAACGGCAAAGCCTAAAAACCTGAAAATCAAAATAAAAGAAGACAAAATTGAAAATCTTTTCTTTGATGACAAATACAAACAAGCGATGCAATTGTGCATATATCAATATTGTATTTCTCAAATAGATGAGTTTAAAAATCGGGAATTAGAAACGGGAATTTGGAGTTTTGCAGAAGTGAATAATGGAGTACAAAAAGTAGAATTTACCGAAGGGCATTTTGAAGATTCTTTAGTTTCTGTGAAAAATCTTATTTTAGAAATCCTGAATCCAGAAATTCCATTTACAGAAAAAGTTCATGAAAGTTGGAATTAAATTTCCCGCAGATTTCGCAGGTTTTATTCATCACTTTTGTCATTGATTCCATGAAATTTTCAATTTCCGAAGGAATCAAAACAATTTTGTAGAGATTTCTAAACTTCTTTAAATTAAAGTTCTTAATCTGAAAATCATTATTTTACATTCTAAGAAGGTTCCGAAGGAACCAAATATGTGTAGCAAACAAAGATTAAGAATTGTGGCGTTCCGTAGGAACGCAATGTAATAAAAAAGATAGCGTTCCTATGGAACGCAACTCCTACATATATTATTGAATTACACACATTACGTTCCTATGGAACGATAAATTTATTTATAAAATTTCTAAAAATTTTCCATATTTTTTTTAATCTCTGTTAAGAATTTCGAGGCAAGAGCGCCATCTACAATTCTGTGGTCATAGCTTAAAGACAAAGTCATCCCCGATTGAGGCAGAATTTTTTCTTCTCCGTTTTCATCGACAATCCAAGCTCTTCTCAGGATATTTCCTAAAGCGAGAACAGCAACTTGCGGTCGAGAAATAATAGGCGTTCCACTTTCTGAACCGAACATTCCCGTATTAGAAACCGTGAAAGTAGTATCTTGAATGTCATCTGGTTTCAGTTTTCCATTTTTAGCTCTTGTTCCTATTTCAGAAACTTGTTGAGCAATTTCTACAACCGATAAATTCTGTGCATTTTTAATATTTGGAACGATGAGATTACCATCAGGAAGTGCTGCTGCAAAACCTAAATTAATGTTTTTCTTTTCTAACAATTCTTCATTATTAAACCAAGAATTTAGAGTAGGATAGACCTTAATTGCATCTACTACGGCTTTCATTATCAAATGCGTATAAGTGAGTTTTACCGCATTTTCTTGTAGAAATTTCTCTTTATTTTCTTCACGAAAAGCGACTAATTTCGTCACATTTGCATCCATAAAAGTCGTAACATGTGGAATACTTCGCCAAGATTTTTCCATATTTTCGGCGATGAGTTTACGCATTTTAGAAAGCGGTTCTAAAGCTTCGCCGAGTTCTACTTTTAGTTGAAGTTTTTCTTCAACAAATGGAGTAGAAGTGTTTTGTTTTTTTTGTTTTAAAAAATTTTCTACATCTTGTTTTCTGATTCTTCCGTTTTCTCCAGTTCCGTTAATTTTCTGCAAATCTTCTAAACTCAATCCGTTTTCTGCAGCCATTTTTCTTACCACTGGAGAAAGAAAAGATACGAGTTCTGAGTTCCGATAGCTATCGGAACGAGATACGAGTTGAGTTTTGTCATTTTGAGCGGAATGTAATGGAGTCGAAAAATCTTTATTAGACACTTCGACTGCTTCACTACGTTTCGCGCTCATTGTGATGGTTTCAGAAACAGCATCATCCACTTCCATGGTACAAATAGGAGTTCCTACAGAAACTTCTTCGCCTTCTTTTACGAGAATATCTTTGAGTGTACCTTCATATTCTGAGAAAATTTCAGAATCTACTTTGTCGGTTCCAATTACGGCAAAAAGTTCATCTCGTTTGATGAAATCTCCAGGTTTTTTCAGCCATTCTACAATTTTGGCTTCGGTAGTAGATTCTCCTATTTTAGGTAATGGTATGTTGATGGTTTTCATTTAATTTTTTAATTTTTTAAAAAATTTTATATCTCAAAAAAAACTTTAGCCATTCCTAATATAAAGTATAATAATGGCAACAAATTAATAAGTAGAAAAATAATTTTGTTTTTTATATTTTTTTCAAAATATAGCAAAATAGCATTTAATAAAGAAATTGGTAATACTCCAAAAAAAATTGCTAATGATATGAAGCTTCCGTATTGATAAATCCAACGTAAATCGCCAATTCTAAAAATTTCAATATATCTTTTTAAAATTATTGAGGAAACAAATAATAAAGGAATTAAAACAGCAATAGTTTTAAAAAGAGTAGGTCTTTTAAAAAGTTCTTTTATATTCATTTTTCTCTCGCTGATTTTGCTGATTTAGCAGATTTTTTTTTCTTTTAAATCTCCTTGATAATCTTCTTTTATTAATCTTCCTCCTTTGAAAATAATTAGATACAAAACTAACAATGGAATAAAAGGAATAAATAAAAATCCGAAAAATTCTTCTTTTAATCTGAAATAAATTAAAGAAAATAAATCTTTAAATATAATTTTTGGTTCTTTAAGAAACGTATATATAATTGCAATGATGCCAATTGCAAAAATCAAAGGAACAATTATTTGTATAATTTTAATTTCCAATATTTTAATATTTCTATATTATTCATTTTTCGCGTGAGCGATTGCAGTGGAAATCCTTTTATTTTGTCAGTCTGAACGGAGTCGAAGACTGACAAAATAAAAAGATTGCAACGGAAAGCGCGACTTTTTTGCATGGCAATAGCGGTGGAAAAAAGGCACGCCAAAATCAAAAAAAACTTTGTCAAAGATTTTAAAGCTTTGACAAAGTATAATTTTTATGAAAATGCGTTAATTCCCGTAATATCAAGACCTGTGATGAGCAAGTGCACGTCTTCTGTACCTTCGTAAGTGATTACAGATTCTAAGTTGGCGGCGTGTCTCATCATTGGGAATTCTCCCATAATTCCCATTCCGCCAAGAATTTGACGAGATTCTCTTGCTATGTTAATTGCCATTCTTACGTTGTTTCTTTTTGCCATAGAAATTTGAGCAGGAGTAGCTTTATGGTCATTTTTCAAGGTTCCTAATCTCCAGCAAAGCAATTGAGCTTTAGTAATTTCAGTTAAAAATTCGGCTAATTTTTTCTGTTGAAGTTGGAAACTTGCAATTGGTTTTCCAAACTGTGTTCTTTCTTTAGAATACTGAACAGCAGTGCAATAGCAATCTATCGCAGCACCAATTACGCCCCACGAAATTCCATAACGTGCTGAATTTAAACAAGAAAGAGGACCTTTAAGACCTTCTACATTTGGTAAAAGATTTTCTTTAGGAACTTTTACGTTATTGAAAACCAATTCACCCGTTTTAGAAGCTCTCAAACTCCATTTATTGGTAGTTTCTGGAGTGGTAAAACCTTCGTGACCGCGTTCTACAATCATTCCGCGAACTTTTCCATCTTCACCTTTTGCCCAAACAACAGCAATATCACAAAGTGGAGCATTGGTAATCCACATTTTAGCACCGTTAAGCAAATAATGATCACCCATATCTTTGTAATGCGTTTCCATTCCTCCCGGATTTGAACCGTGATTAGGCTCTGTTAAACCAAATGCACCGATAAATTCTCCAGAAGCCAATTTTGGAAGATATTTGCGTTTTTGTTCTTCTGAACCAAACTCAAAAATAGGAAACATAACCAAAGAACTCTGAACAGAAGCCGCAGAACGAACGGCAGAATCTCCACGTTCTAACTCTTGCATAATCAATCCGTAAGATATTTGGTCTAAACCAGCACCTCCATATTCTTCTGGAATATAAGGACCGAGAGCACCAATTGCTCCTAATTCTTTCATGAGATTAGGAATGTCTTTATGATGTTGTGCTGCATCATCAATTTGAGGCATAATAAATGACTGAACCCAATCTCTTACAGAGTTTCTGATTAATATATGTTCTTCTGTAAGTAAATCATCAATTCCATAATAATCTGGAATGCTATTTAAAGGATAGTATGACATTGCGTTTAAATTTTGCTAAAAATACGAGGATTTCGCATAGTATCAAAATACCCAATAGAAAAAGTAAACTGCAACTATTTGTAGAGGAAAAATTAAAAAATTCATCTAAAATAGAGTAGAATAGCATGAAAAATTACTAACATTATTTACATTTAACAGGCGATAAAACTCTTCCAGATTTAAAATCTACATTTTTATCATTCACAATAATCACAGTAGAATCGTTCTTTTGTTTCATAGCAGTAATTCCTTCGTAAAGTTTATTGTCTTTGGTCAAAAAGCGAACATCTATTAACGAATGCATTCCCTCAGAAAACATGTCGTAAGTTAATTTTAAAGTATCACCAGATTTTATACCATACACTTTTCCAGTAGAACCATCTTTTTCAAAATTATCGTAGCTCATTTTTCCTTTTACAGAATCTGTAGGATAAAGAGTGTAAGAAAGGTGCAAAGAATCTTTACCTACCACAGAAAGATAACAAAATTGCAAAGTATCTTTTTTTGGCTCAAAAGTATCTGGATAATTCTGGTGAATGGTATCTTCAGGAATTATAGTATATGAAGATGTTTCTTTTTTGTTACAAGAAACAATAGAAAAGCTTATCAAAAGAATATTTACAAAATTTTTCATAATTTTTCTTGTAAAAGTATGGCGATAAACGATTTACAACTTTATAGAATTCTCATTAATGATTATAAACATTCAATGGATTAAAAGGAATGAGAAGTTTAGGAAACTATAATTATATTGAAGTCGTAAAAAATGCAATTTAACATAATATAAATTATAGGAATTAATTAGGATATTATGTTTAGTCGTTTACAATTGTTCTGAATGTCAAATTTATTCTTGGCTCAATGATTTTAGCATTCGTATAAAGCTTGTGTTTCCAATAGATTTGAGTTTCATCTTTCATGATGAGTAATGAGCCTTTCTCAAGCATTAGTGAAATTTCTTCTTTGCTAAAATTATGTTTGAAACCAAATTTTCTTTCTGCTCCGAAACTTACAGACGCAATTGCAGAATGCTTGAGAATTTCTTTTTCGTTATCAGAATGCCAACTCATCGCTTCTGAACCATTGTGATAATAGTTCAATAAACATGCATTAAATTTTTCGCCTGAGATTTGTTCCACCGTAGATTTTATTTCTAAAATAAATTTTAGCCAATTCTCAGCGATTTTAGTTATACCCGAATATTTATAAGAAATTCCTTCATCTCCTAAAAAAGCAACTTTTCTTTTGGTGATAATTTCTTTACCAAAAATTTTAACTACATCATGTTGCCAATTGATTTCATTGAGCAATTTAACATAATATATTTCACTTTGTTCTTCCGTGAAAATTTTTCCATAATAATGTACAGTGCCGTCTTTTGGTAAAAGATTCTTCATTTCTTAGATGTTAGATGTTAGATTTCAGATTTGAGATTCTAGACTTTTTCTAAAATTACACATTTTTATCAAATTCAAGATTATTTCAAAAATAAAAAAGACGCTTTTCAGTAGTCATGGTCGGAAGATTTTTCT
>DITA01000040.1:0-3294 GCA_002422665.1 Flavobacteriales bacterium UBA6196 | reverse complement strand
TTTCTTTGCTATCAGCAACAGTCAAACTAATTCCATTTACAGTAATAGAACCTTGCGGAACTGTGGTAAAAGAACCATCTTCTTCGTAAGTAAATGTTAAATAATAACTTCCGTTAATATTTTCGATAGCAACAATTGAGCCAGTTTTATCTACATGACCTTGTACAATATGACCATCTAACCTGCCATCCATTTTCATACAACGTTCTAAGTTTACTATGCTTCCTACTTTCAATTCGCCCAAATTGGTTTTTTCTAGCGTTTCATTAATCGCCGTAACCGTGTACAAATCACCATCTATCGATTCTACAGTAAGACAACAACCATTATGCGCTAAACTCTGGTCTACTTTAAGTTCTTGTGTAAAAGGACCGCTAAAAGTAAAGACAACATTAGTCCCTTGTTTTTCCAATTTTTCTACCTTTCCTGTCGCTTCAATTATTCCTGTAAACATATTGTTTGTATAAGTTATAAGTTTAAAATATTAGAGTAAAGATTATAAATTAAAAATCACTAAATTTGTGACAATCTATTTTAAAATTCAAAGATAATTAAAAATGAGTTCTAAACACCATAAAATTAAGGTAGGAATTTCAGTGGGAGATTTTAACGGAATAGGCGTGGAAATTATCCTAAAGGCACTGAAAGACAAAAACATTACTGACTTTTTCACGCCGATAATTTTCGGATCGGGGAAATTATTTTCTTACCAAAAGAATGTGTTTAAGATTAACACCACTTTTAATTATGTACAAAATGCCAAAGAAGCAGCAAATGGAAAACTCAACATTGTAAATCTCTGGAAAGACAATGTAAATGTAGACTTCGGGACACCTTCTGAAGAATCTACTAAAATGGCTATAGATTCTTTAGAAGCCGCTACAGATGCTTTAATGAAAGGCGAAATAGATGTTTTGGTAACCGCTCCTATCAATAAAGACGAGATGATGAAACAAGGCTTCAAACATGCTGGTCATACTGGTTATTTTGAAGAAAAATTCGGCAAAAAAGGACTTATGTTCCTCGTTACCGAAAAATTAAAAGTTGCAGTTTCTACCCATCATATTCCTGTTTCAGAAATTTCTAAAAATATTTCTAAACAAAAAATAAAGGAGCAAGTAAGAGTTCTTAATCAGTCATTGATTGAAGATTTCTGCATCCAAAAACCAAAAATTGCTATTCTAGGACTTAATCCTCATGCTGGAGACGGCGGTGCAATTGGCAAAGAAGAAATAGAAATTATAGAACCTGCTATCAAAGAATTATTTAATGAAGGAATTCTAGCTTTTGGCTCTTTCCCTGCAGACAGTTTCTTCCAACCAGAGAAATACAGTTCATTTGATGCTGTTTTGGCAATGTATCATGACCAAGGGTTAGCTCCTTTTAAAACATTAGCTTATGAAGAAGGCGTAAATTACACTGCAGGATTGCCCTTCATCAGAACTTCGCCTGATCATGGAGTAGCGTATGATATTGCAGGGAAAAATTTAGCAGATGAGCAATCTTTTTCTGAGGCTATTTTTACAGCGATTAAAATTTTTAAAAATAGAAATGAGTATCAAGACCTCATAGAAAACCGCTTGAAACCAAGAGTTTTAGCTCATGACAATGGTATAGATGAAGATTTACCAGAAGAAAATGAATAAAACTTTTGTTATTTAAAAAAATTAACTTATTTTTGCACACCATTTTTTATGGACAAATTTAGAAATTATGACGTAGCATTTTCAGGGCTTAAGACTGGAAAGCACGAATTTAAATTTGAAGTAGAACAAGCGTTCTTTGATTTATTCGAGACTGAACAAGAGTTTTCAGGCGCTAAAATAGACGTAGATGTACTATTAGAAAAGCACTCTACCTTTTTAGATTTCCTGATTAAAGTTCATGGAACAGTAAATTTAGTTTGTGACATCACCAGCGAAACATTTACTCACCCTATAGAAAACGAAATAAAATTCTTGGTAAAATTCGGAGAAGAATATGATGATAGTAATGAAGAAGTAATTACCATCCCACAAGGAGATAGTGCTTTTAACATTTCTCAGGCAATTTACGAAGCCGTAATATTATCTATTCCTATGAAAAAAATTTCTCCTAATGTAAAAGAAGAAGATTTTGAACTCATCGAAAAATTCAGTCCCAAAGAAATTGAAGAAGAAACCCACGAAATAGACCCTCGTTGGGAAGCTTTGAAAAAATTAAAAGACAAAAAATAGAAATCTTACATAAAGTTTAAAGAATTACAAAATGGCACATCCTAAAAGAAGACAGTCATCTACTAGAAGAGATAAAAGAAGAACTCACTACAAAGCTGTGGTTCCTCAATTAGCAAAAGATGCAACTACAGGTGAATTACACTTGTATCACAGAGCACATTGGCATGAAGGAAAACTATACTACAGAGGAAAAGTAGTATTAGAGAAACAAGTAGAAACTACTGAAGACTAATTAAGAAAAAGCGTAGCTTTTTTCTTTTCGATAAAAAAACCATTCTATTTATATAAAAAATTGAATGGTTTTTTGTTGTTTTATTACTATATTTGAAGCCGTAAAAAATTATATATATGGACTCTAAAGAATTATTAAATCTTATAAGATTCGTAGCAAAAGCTGGTGTTTCTGAAGTGAAATACAAAACAAAAGATTTCGAAATCAACATAAAAACTCCACTTGCTGGTAGTGAAGCAGTAAATTATGTACCTCAACCTGTAGCTTATCAAGCTCCTGCTGCTCCAGTTGCCGCTCCTGCTGCTGCACCAGCTGCCGAAACAAAAACTGAATCAACTTCTGATGACAGCAAATACATCACCATTAAGTCTCCTATGATTGGCACTTTCTACAGAAAACCATCTCCAGACAAAGATGTATTCGTAAATGTAGGTAGTGAAGTAAAAAATGACACAGTAGTTTGTGTAATCGAAGCAATGAAATTATTCAATCAGATTGAAGCAGAAGTTTCTGGTAAAATTGTTAAAATTTTAGTAGATGACGCTTCTCCTGTAGAATATGACCAACCGTTATTCTTAGTAGACCCATCATAAGTAATTTTAAATTATAAATTATAGATTTTAAGTGAATCTTTTTCATTTTAAAATAATTTAAAATTCAAAAATTTAAAATTTAAAATTTCTAAAAAGATGTTCAAAAAAATATTAATTGCCAATCGTGGAGAGATTGCTATGAGGATTCTTCGTACTTGTAAAGAGATGGGAATCAAAACTGTAGCAGTTTACTCTACTGCAGACAAAGACAGCTTGCATGTGAGATTTGCAGACGAAGCTGTTTGTATAGGAC
>DITA01000078.1:0-4611 GCA_002422665.1 Flavobacteriales bacterium UBA6196 | reverse complement strand
ATCGAAATTTGTAAACATACGCTAGAACAAGCAGAACAATGCACTATTTTGGTACATTACAAAGGCAAATGCACCGTGAAAACAGGTAGCATGGAACTTCTGAAACCCATGCACGAAAAATTAATTTCCAGAGGTCTTACTTCTGAGATTGTATAAATAAAAAAACTCGTTCCAAAATTTCGGAGCAAGTTTTTTGTTATCAAATTTTCTTTAACCTAAAAACGAAATTTAATAGTTGTTCTATTTGTACAATATTAATATTCTAAAATTTACAAGCTTATCAATTGCGTCGGGCTTTAGCCCGATGAAAAAGTCAAAAAATAAATGGCTTTAGCCAAAACCTGGATAAAATTTGGCTAAAGCCAATCTTGTAATAGATTAAAAAAAACGGGCTTTAGCCCGTTTCAATTGATATATTAAAGTGATGGATTTAATGGTATTTTTGAATTAAGATTAAAACTTCACCTTAAAAACTTTCGTTTCCCCATTTCTAATCACGGTAACTTCTTTTTCGTCTCCAGCATTGAGTTTTGATAGACAATCCATATAAGAATAAACTTCTGTGATTTTGCAATCTCCAATTTGGGTAAGAATATCTCCAGACTGAATTCCTGCAACTGCAGCAGGTCTGTTATCAGTAACTCCATCTATGTGTAAACCATCTTTAGAATCTGCATAACTTGGCATAATTCCCAGTGTTACTTTGTATTTTGGGACAGATTTGGTAGAAGTGGTTTTGGTCTTCGTAAACGGAATTTCAGATTTCTGAGAAAGTTCATTCGCAATGCCAAAAACATATTGGGTGATGGTTTTTACGCCATCGAAATTTATTTTATCACTGTCATCACTTGGTTTGTGATAATCTGCATGCGTTCCCGTAAACAAGAATAAAACAGGAATATCTTTCAGATAGAAGCTGGTATGATCAGAAGGTCCAACTCCAGATTCATCAAGAGTAATATTATAACCTGCAGGTTTCACTTTTTTCACCAAATCGGGGAAAATAGGAGAGGAACCTACACCTCCTACGGTAAGGTTTTTATCTTTGTCTAATCTTCCTACCATATCCATGTTAATCATGGTGACTACATTAGGATATTGAGATTTTACATTTTCTGCAAATTTTTTAGAACCAATCAGTCCGTCTTCTTCCGCTGAGAAAAGCACAAAAACATAATTTACTTTTTCCTGAGTCTTATTTTTGACAAAAATTCTCGCCAATTCCATCACTGTTGAAACACCAGAAGCGTTATCATCTGCACCATTGTGAATTTGTCCGTCAGAATTCATGAGTGTAGATTGATGATGTTGGTTTAATCCTAAATGGTCATAATGTGCCCCAATAACAATCGTTTTAGAGGCTTTATTGTCTAAATATCCTATCACGTTGGTTCCTTTACTTGGAGTAGAAGAATTTTCATCGTGTGGATTCAGTTTAATGGAATATTCAAACGGTTGTAAATGGGTTTTAAGTCCTAATTTTTTAAAATATTTCTGAATATAATTGGCCGCTTTTTGCTCGCCTTCACTTCCTGCTAATCTGCCTTGCAATTCGTCACTGGCAAGATAAGTAAGATGATTTTTAAGTTGAGTTTCGTTCACATTTTCAGCATCGTCTGTATCTACCCAATCTGCGATGAAAACATTGGTTTCTCTCGGTTTTGACTGATTTCTATTGCTACTGAAAACCAATTTTTTCCCGTCTTTAGAAAACATCGGGAATGCATTGAATTCACTTTCGTAGGTAATTTGTTTCAGATTTTTTCCTTCTAAATCAATGGTGTACAACTGGAAATCATAACCTCTCGTAGAATGATGATTACTCGAAAATATAATTTTCTTGTCGTTAGGCGTGAAATAAGGCGCCCAATTCGCTTTTCCAAGATGCGTAATTTGTTTTAAATCGGTTCCATCAGCATTGATGGTGTAGATTTCCATATTGGTTGGAGCAACGAGATTTTGAGCCAAATAATCTTTGTATTCTTTAATTTCAGCATCGGTTTTTGGTCGAGAAGCACGGAATACAATTTTTTTAGAATCATGAGAGAAAAATGCGCCACCATCATAACCTAAACCGAAGGTAAGTTGTTTCAGATTTTTTCCGTCAATATCCATCGTCCAAAGTTCTAAATCTCCTGTTCTGGTAGAAGTGAAAACAACTTTTTTACCATCTGGAGAAACCACCGCTTCTGCATCATAACCAGGAACATCTGTTAATTTTTTGACAATTTTCCCGCTCAAATCTGCCATATAAATGTCAAATTCTGGATAAATTGCCCAAAGATATTTTCCGTCTTTAGAAACAGGCGGAGCTGGACAAGCGCTGTTCGCTTCGTGTGTAGAAGCGTAGAGAATATGTTGGTTATCTGGCATAAAGAAAGAACAAGTGGTTCTTCCTTTTCCTGTAGAAATTAATTGTAGATTGTCAGATTTTTTAGAATAATCCTTCGATAAATCATAGGCGAAAATCTGGTCACATTCTGCTCCCAAATTTTTATTGGTGACTTGCATCGTCAGGAATTTTCCATTGGGAGAGAAATACGCTTCGGCATTATCTCCACCATCAGTCAGTTGCTGAATGTTTCTAAGATTTCTTTCTTGTGAAAATAAGAAAACACTGTTAAGCAGTGCAAGAACGATTAAATTTTTCTTCATATGCGTTTTTTTAGAAAGGATAACCAATCGAGAAGTTGAAAGTTGGTTTAAATGGTTTTATTTTGTCAAAAACCCATCTTTCGCCTTTTGGCTGATTTGGGTCGTGTAATTTGTAGGCTAAATCTATTCTTACGGTAATGTAGGCTACATGCATTCTCAATCCAAAACCAGAACCCAATCCCATTTGAGAAATAAATTTATTGAACTTAAATTCATCGCCAATTCCTGAATCTTTGGTGCTCCAAATGTTTCCAGCATCTGCAAAAACAGCGCCTTCAAACATTTCATTAAATGGATATCGGTATTCTATGTTGGTGGTCAATTTTACGTTATCCATCATATAAGCTCTCACTTTTTGATCGATTTGCGTATCTGCAGGACCTAATCCTCCAAAAGCAATCCAAGCTCTTATGTCATTACTTCCTCCATTGAAATACGAACGAATAAATGGCATATTGCTAGAATTTCCATAAGGAATTCCTACGCCAATAAATTGTCTTACAATAAACTGCGATTTGTTTTTGAAAGTGAAATATTTTCTCGCATCAATATCAAATTTGACAAACTGAGAAATCGGAATGCCGAAAATCGTTTTGCTGTTGGTCAAAACCCCAGAATCTGTATTGTTTTTACTGAAAATACTCAATAAATTCCCAGCCAATTCTACTTTAGCATCTAAAAAGAATGGGTTTTGATAGCCTTTTTTCCCAATTTCATTGTAGATATAGTTGTAAGCCAAAGAATTAATGAGTACGTCTTGGGTCAATCGGTCTTTTTTAATGGTAGACTGTCTGAAATTAAGCAATAAATCTAAACCAGTTGGCGAAAGACTATTCGCAAAACCTGTATCATTAAGCAATAATCTAGATTTGGCTTCGGTGTCTAAATTGATAGCACCTGGATTATAGATGTCGTAAAGATTAAAAATTCCGTCTTTAATATCTCCTTCCGTTTTGAATAAATCATAATATTTATCCTTATTTCGAGTAAATGAAAACTGCGTATTAAAAACGGATAATCGGTGAGAAATCACTTCATTCACGGTGATGAAATAATTCAAACCAGCGTTCACGTTGATTCTGTCCATTCCAATATTATTCTGTACCGAAGCTCCTAAATTCACTGTAGAAACAGGTGAATATTTATTCGGGACAAATTTTTCGGTGTTAAATGGCAAGAGCAATCTAGGGAAATTTAACCCAAATTGTAGGGAATATTCAGAAGCGTTGAACAATGCGTTTGGATGTTTCTCATCGTAAACCGTACCAAAGGTTCCAGAAACACTTCCCGTAAAGTTTTCGGCGCCACCAAAAACATTTCTTGCCGTCAATTCTGCAGAAGGAGAAAACCCGAAGTTCAAAATTTGAGAATAATGTAAATCGAGCGCCGTTTTAAAATTGTATTTCGGTAACGGAATAAGCTTGTATTTTACATTGATAATCGTATCATTCGGATTGCTGTATTGATCTGGTGATGCTTCATAGCTCGCAATACTGAAATTATTAAGGGCAATGAAGTTTCTTTTGGTAAGATCAAGATTTTTTTGGTTGTAAATTTCACCTTTTTTCAACGTAATCGGTCTCCAAAGTGCTTTTAGTTTATATTGTTCATCTATTCTTTTAATTTTAACATCTTTATAAACCGTATCTAGCTCTGGCTTATCTGTGATTTTTTCTAAATATTGAATTTCTACGTTACCAATGGTGTATTGTTTATAAGGTGTTTTCAGGGTGTCTTTTAAAATATCCATGGTGAGTGGAACTTGCTTTCTGCTTTGCAAAGTGTCTGCGGTAAAATAAATTTCGCCACCATCTCTATTGAAGCTATAATAACCCTTTTCTTGCATGATTTCGGTAATTCTTTTGACCTCGTCTTCTAATTTTTCTTGGTCTAAAATAGCTCCTGATTTTACTTTAGATTCTGTAATTTTTTGTTCGTAAATATTTCGGATGTTTT
>DITA01000091.1:0-5704 GCA_002422665.1 Flavobacteriales bacterium UBA6196 | reverse complement strand
CAAACTAATAAGTGCGAATTTATGGAGCAGATTTTGAGCAATAAACTTTTGATTTATAAAGCGAAAAAAGATACTCTTATTCAAGACAGAACGGCTGCGATTAGAGCCCAAGCTGGTGATAAATACAATCAGATTTTATCTCAGTTTCCATCAGAAAGAGCCATGTTAGATGCTTATAAATTCCGTTCGTCTTACGAAATGAAAAACGTGATTGAAAAAATGGATGTTGATAACTATTATGGTCAAGCTAAATATGCGCTAATCACCGATAAAGTAAACATCACACCAAATGAAGTAACCGATTTTTATAACGCTTTCAAATATCAATTGCCGCAAGTAAAAGATGAGGTAGTGCTTTCTAAAATTGTAATGTTTCCTAAACTTACAGATGCGCACAAACAAGAAATCATTGATAAACTTAAAAAAATCAAACAAGATATTTTAAACGGAGAAACTTTCGAAAATAAAGCGAGAATCTATTCTGATGATCCAGGTTCAGCTGCAAATGGTGGTTTGTATACCAACATCGGAAGAGGAAAAATGGTGAAGATTTTCGAAGCTACTGCGCTTAATCTTCAAGAAGGAGAAATTTCTGATCCTGTAGAATCTGAATTTGGTTTCCATATCATTCAATTGGTGAAAAAATCTGGTAAATTGTACGATGCAAGACATATTCTTTTAAAAGCAGAACCAAATGCTGAAGAAATTGCCACTGCAAAAGCAGAAATGGAACAAATTAGAAAAGATATCCTTGAAGGAAAAACTACTTTCAAAGATGCTGCTTACAAACATTCTGATGATAAAAATACTAAGTTTAATGCAGGTGTAATTCCAGCAGAAGACGGTTCAGACAGACAAGAAAAAATTAATCTTCCAGCAACTGTTGCTTATCAAATTGCAGGGGTAAATAAAGGAGATTTAACAGAAGTTTTCATGGATGAACTCAATCAGAAAAAAGCCGTAGTATTAATGAAAGTGAATGACATAATTCCTGAACATTCTCTAGATATTGCTACAGATTTCGAAAGAATTAAAAGTTTTGCTCTAAACAAAAAGAAAAATGAAGTTTTAGAAAAATGGGTAAAAGAAAATCTAGCAGATACTTTTATCTCATTAGACAACCGTTACAAAGATTGCCAGTTCAAAACCGACTGGAACAAAGCAGCGATCGTAAAATAATTTTAAAAATTTCCCACTATATCAATCCCGAAACTTTTCGGGATTTTTTATTTTAAATGGATTTAGATTTTAAGAATAAAAATCGAAGATTTTTTTAAATGACCTCAGTTTCGAAGGCGTAAAGAAATTGAAAATAAAATCCGTTAAAAATTCCTGCTGTTTGAGCTCGTCAGTATGACGAGAGAGTTTCAGGGATTTTAGGATTTTATTTTTAATTTTAGCCGAAGAAAGTGAAGTCTTGATTTTGGGTTCTTTTCATCAAGGAAAAGAACATAATTAATTTTTAAAAATCTTATCTTTAAACAAAAAAATTTCATGAACAGAATTACTCAACTTTTTAATATTAAATATCCCATCATTCAAGGAGGAATGATTTGGCATTCTGGTTATAAACTCGCTGTTGCGGTTTCTAATGCCGGTGGATTGGGTTTAATTGGCGCAGGAAGCATGTATCCAGATGTTTTAAGAGAGCATATTCAGAAATATAAAAAAGCTACGGATAAACCTTTTGGGGTAAATGTTCCGATGTTGTATCCTAATATTGAAGAGATTATCCAGATAATTTTAGAAGAAAAAGTCCCTATCGTTTTTACATCGGCGGGAAATCCGAAAACGTATACTGAAATTCTAAAAAAAGAAGGAAGAAAAGTAGCGCATGTAGTATCTTCTGTAAAATTTTCAAAAAAATGTCAAGAAGCAGGAGTAGATGCAGTTGTAGCAGAAGGTTTTGAAGCGGGAGGACATAACGGAAGAGAAGAAACTACTACACTTTCTCTCATTCCGAATGTTCGTAGAAATATAGAAATTCCACTGATTGCAGCTGGTGGAATTGCGGTAGGAAGCCAAATGAAAGCTGCGATGATTCTGGGAGCTGATGGAGTTCAAATTGGTTCTAGATTTGCCGCAACCGTAGAAGCAAGTGCTCATGAAAATTGGAAACAAAAAATTGTAGAAACTCAGGAAGGAGATACGCAATTGACTTTAAAAGAATTGGCGCCAGTACGTCTCGTAAAGAATAAATTTTTCTATGAACTGGAAGAAATTTACAAAGAAGGAAAGGATATTGAAGCTTTGCAGGACAAACTCGGGAAGCGAAGAGCAAAACGTGGAATGTTCGAAGGAGATTTAGAAGAAGGTGAGTTAGAAATTGGGCAATCTTCTGCTTTAATCGATGAAATTCTAACGGTAGAACAAGTTTTTCAAAAATTATTGAAAGAGTTTGAGGATGCGGATTATTCGAAGTTTTAAAAATTTTGATAGAAATAAAAAAACGCTTTCAGGGTTTTAAACCCTAAAAGCGTTCGTCAAAACAAAGCCAGCGCTCCCAATTTGGGAGCGCTGTTTGTACAAAAAAATATGAAAACTCTGATTTATTATTTTTTATAATGCTCTAATGCAGCATGTAATTGCATAAAACCACCGCCGTTAAAAAGGTCTTCTAAGCCGTTTTGAGCTAGAAATTGGCAAGCTTGTCCGCTTCTTCCTCCACTTCTACAGAAAATGATTTTTGGGCCTTTCATTTCCTTGATTTCGTCTAATCTTAAAGGAACGGTTGCTAAAGGTATATTTACAGCGCCTTCTATTGCGCCGTCCATCTGTAATTCTTCTGGTTGTCTTACGTCGATTAAGTGATATTCACCTGAATTTAAAATTTCTTCAAAAGTCATTTTTTATTTTTTTAATTATTATTCATTCATTTTTACAGGGCAAAAATAGAAAAAAACTTAACTTCGCACTGTAATTTATGTTACAGACTAAAAATTATACCAAAATCATTAAATAAAAACGCAAAGTCGCTAGAAGAATTTATAAAAATAAAATCTTTTTAAGTCACTAGAAAATCATTGATTTTCCAAAATAAAACAAATGAAGTTTGTTAAAACTTTGCGTCTTAAAAACGTAAAAATAAAAAAAATATATTTGCGCCTTTGCGTTAAAAATTAATGAATTATTCTCAACTGATTAAGCAAAAAGCCGAAAAATTCGGGTTTCAATCTTGTGGAATTTCTAAAGCAGAATTTCTTGAAGAAGATGCGCCGCGTCTTGAAACTTGGCTTAATAAAGGCTATCACGGCGAAATGAAATACATGGAAAATCATTTCGACAAAAGGTTGAACCCAACACTTTTGGTAGATGGTGCAAAATCAGTGATTTCGCTTTCTTATAATTATTTTCCTAAAGTAAAAATAGATGAAATCAATAATTTCAAAATTTCTAAATATGCTTATGGAGAAGATTACCATGAAGTCATTAAAGATATTTTAAAAAATATGGTGGCGGAACTTCAGGAAGAAATTGGTGAGTTTGGTTTCAGGGTTTTTGTAGATTCTGCCCCTGTTCTAGAAAAAGCTTGGGCTAGAAAATCTGGTTTAGGTTGGGTAGGAAAAAATGCGAATTTGATTACCAAAAAGCATGGTTCTTTTTATTTTTTAGCAGAAATTATTTGTGATTTAGAGCTAGAATATGATTTGGCGGTTACAGATCATTGTGGAAGTTGTAGAGCGTGTATAGATGCTTGTCCCACTCAAGCCATTGTTTCGGATAGAATTGTAGATGGCAGCAAGTGTATTTCTTATGCTACAATTGAATTGAAAAACGAAATTCCAGATTATTTTAACGGAAAAATGGATGATTGGATGTTTGGCTGTGATGTTTGCCAAGATGTTTGTCCTTGGAACCGATTTTCTGCACCTACTTTACAAGAGAAATTTGCGCCTAATTTTCAGAAATTGAATTTTAGAAAAAACGAATGGAAGGAACTTACTCAAGAACTCTTTTCTGAAATTTTTAAAAAATCTGCGGTCAAAAGAACTAAGTTTTCTGGATTGATGCGTAATGTTAACTTCTTGAATGATCATTCTTTGTAAGTTTTGTAAAATTAGAATTGATATTTTACAAAGCTTTTTCGGAGCATTTACAATTTTAATTTTTCGCTTACCTTTATCTTCGAGAAAAAATATCATGAAGAAATTCTTTAAAATTTTATTGAAAACCGTTGTTTCTATTGTTGGATTGGTGGCTTTATATTTACTGTGTGCTTATTTATTGCCTTTTATAGAAGTTCCAGCGGAAAAAACCAATGAACCCAAAAATGTAGAAGCATATATTTTGACCAATGGAGTTCATACCGATTTGGTTTTCCCAGTGAAGTCAAAAGAAATAGACTGGAGTCATAAATTTCCTTACGAAGATACTGTTGCCAAAGATTCTACTTTGAGATACATCGCGATTGGTTGGGGAGATAAAGGATTTTATCTGGATACGCCAACTTGGGCAGATTTAAAATTTTCTACGGCCTTCAAAGCAGCTTTTTGGTTGGGGAATAGTGCAATTCATACTACTTTTTATAAAGAAATGAAACTAGGAGAGGATTGTAAGAAATTAGAGATGACTTCGGCACAATATCAAAGGTTGATTAAGTTCATTGATGATGCTATGGATAAAAATGCCGAAGGAAATTACATCAACATCAAAACGAAAGCGGTTTACGGTAAAAATGATTCCTTTTACGAAGCAAAAGGCAGTTATAGTTTCTTATTTACCTGCAATACTTGGACGAATGAAGCTCTGAAAAATTCGGGGCAAAAAGCCGCATTTTGGACGGCTTCTGATAAAGGAATATTTCAACATTATCAGCATTAAATCCAATATTTTAGAATTGTCTATAAAAGAAAATTGATTTTTTGAAGAGAGCGTGTCTCAGTCAAAAAATCAATTTTTATAATTTTTCTGAATTCTTTTCGGCGGAAATTTAATTCTTACTTTAAATCTTTTGGAGTGTGTTTGTTTTTTGTGCATGGTATAAGTGATTTGTGTATTCTAAAATTAAGAAATAAATCATTTTCATGCATTTATGTTAAGAAAAATTAATATTTAGGGTTTCACTTTAAGACTTACTGCTAAGTTTAAGTCGTCTTTTACACTTACCATTCCGCCAAATTTCTTTGGTGGTACAATATCAAACTCGCTAAAGCGAAGTGTTTTTTTTCCAACCAAAACTGAATCTTTAAGCGTGAGGTCTACAAAATATTTTTTGACTTTGTTCATCATTTTTACTTGTACAAAAGCTTTGTAAGTGTTGTGATCTTTTTTGTCTAAAGATAAAAAAGTGATGTTTAGAAAAGGATATTTTTCTGCGTGAATAATGTCTCTGAAATCATTGGTCATGATTCTGTTTCTACAATCGAAATCTTTTACGATAAGATTGATAGAAGTTTCTGCAAATTTGTTATCACTAGAATGGTTAAGTGATAATGGAACAAGCTGATGGAAACTGTTATTTACACATTTAAAAGTGTTGACATTGGTAGTGCCATTAATGCTTACATAAGAAGTTTTTTCTTGTGCTGATACGTTGAGGGATAATAACAAAACCGCTGTTTTAAGCACTGTAGATAGCGTTTTCATTTTTATAATTTTTAAGTTGTTTTTATACTATAAATTTACGAAAAAATACAGTTGAATTTTTTTGATTTTTATCATTAAAAAAGGGGCAATAGATGTAGTCATGGTCGGAAGATTTTTC
>DITA01000069.1:0-7355 GCA_002422665.1 Flavobacteriales bacterium UBA6196 | reverse complement strand
TGGAAGTTTTGTGCTTCCTCTACAGACATTTGCGCATAAGAAATAATGATGATTACATCTCCTTTTTGCACTTTTCTAGCGGCTGGTCCGTTGAGACAAATTTCACCAGATTTTCTTTTACCTTTTATAACATAAGTATCAAAACGTTCGCCATTATTTACATTTACGATGTAAACTCTCTCTCCTACCACTAAACCTGCGGCATCAATAAGGTCTTCATCTACTGTAATACTCCCGATGTAATTAAGGTCAGAAGCAGTAACCGTAACACGATGAATTTTTGATTTAAAAACTTCTATTAACATGGCGCAAATTTAAATAAATTAATTGATTAGTAAAGAATTATCTGAGATTTAAACAAATATAATATTTCGCCAAATTCCCTTTAAAAAAAGACATTTTAGCAGATAAACAAGTTAAACATTATATTTAATAACAAAAAAGAGGAAAAAAAATATCAAATTAACAAATTCATAATTTAGAAATTCATTAAACGCTTATTTAAAAAACACTCTATTCAAAGCATATAAAAAGAATTTCAATGCTCGGAAAAGCCTATTTCTTGTAATAGATAACAATTATCATTTTCTCGTTAATTTATAGAAAAAACTATAATTATTATTAATATTGTGAAAAAAATTTGCACAATATGAAAATTGTTATATATTTGTCTTACGTAACAAATTAACAATTAATATTTATAACTATGAACAAGTCTGAATTAATCGACGCAATGGCAAAAGATGCCGGTATTACTAAAGTTGCTGCTAAAGCTGCTCTTGAGTCTTTCGTTGCTAACGTAACTGCTACTCTTAAGAAAAAAGATGGTAAAGTTGCTTTAGTAGGTTTTGGTACTTTCTCAGTAGCTGAAAGAGCTGCAAGACAAGGTATTAACCCTGCAACTAAAAAACCAATCAAAATTGCTGCTAAAAAAGTTGCAAAATTCAAAGCTGGTGCTGATTTAGCTGCTGCTGTTTCAGGTGCTAAAAAGAAATAATTCAAATTATTCAAAAGAATTAAGCCTCACCTTTCGGTGAGGCTTTTCTTATGGAGCTAATCTTGATATTTTCCAATTGTAATTTTCATCAAGTTCATAGATAATTCTATCATGCAACCGATTAGGTCTTCCTTGCCAAAACTCTATCTGATAAGGTTTTGCTATGAATCCACCCCAGTTTTTAGGTCTAGGAATTTCTTTTCCTTCGTATTCTTTTTCTAATGCTGCTAATTTATCTTCTAAATATTCTCGATTAGGAATTACAGAACTCTGTGGAGAAACTGCTGCACCTAATTGACTTCCTCTTGGTCTTGAACCGAAATAGCCATCACTTAAATTCTCGGCTACTTTTTCTAAATCCGCTTTTATGATAATCTGCCTTTCTAAACCTGGCCAAAAAAAGTGAAGACAAGCCTTATTATTTTTTTGAAGAGCCTTCCCTTTTTTGCTATCATAATTGGTGTAAAAAATAAAACCTTCCCAAGTATAAGCCTTTAGCAAAACCATTCTGGTTCTAGGGCAACCATCCTCTTCTACCGTAGAAATCGCCATTGCATTTGCTTCTGAAACAGAAAGACTTTCTTCTGCATCTAGAAACCAATCTCTAAACATTTCGATAGGATTTTCTTTAATTTTGCTTTCTAATAATTGTGACTTATCGTATACTTTTCTTTTATCATGAAGATTTTCCATCAAAATTTTTTTTTAAATTTGAGTAATGAATAATTCTTACAAAGGTAAAATTTTAATTTCTACACCTGATATTTCGGGTGATATATTTTCTCGTTCTGTAGTTTTAATTATAGAGCATGATGCTCATGGTGCTTTTGGATTTATTTTAAATAAAAAAAATTACTTCTTGAGCGAAAATATGAAGCATTTATTAGGACAAGAAATTGACGTTTATGAAGGTGGACCTGTAGAAAATGACCGAGTATTTTTTTTGGTTAAAGGAAAACCTATTACTTCTGAATATTTACCAATAGATGAAGATTTCTATCTTACCGAACAGCAAGAAGAAATTGTTTCTGCTATGGTGAACCAAGACCTCAGCAAAGAAGAACTCAAAATATTCACAGGCTATTCTGGATGGAGTCCTTATCAATTAGACCAAGAAGTTCAAAATAAAGTGTGGACTGTGGTAGAACTTTTTCAATTGGATTACACCTCACCCAATGATCATACCCTTTGGAAAAAAATCATGCAAAATCTAGGCGGAGATTATTTGCTTTGGGCCAATTCTCCAGAAGATGTGAGCTTGAATTAGGCTGAGGTAAAGGTAAAGGTAAAGGTAAAAGTTGAGGCAGAATGTTTAACAAAATTTTAGGATTTCTTTTAGAAATAATTATCGCTTAAACTGAGTTTTTATATAAACTCTCAATAAAAGAACTCGGTAATGGACCTTAAAAAGGTTGATTGCCGAGTTCGTCAATTTTAAGCAAAGCTACTGCTCCAAGATTCTACCATTGCAGAGAATCTTTCGTTGCCAAATTCTTTATTTCTAATTTTTGATACCGAAAAAACTCCTTTTTCATCAGAAATTACCAGAATTTCTTCTGCTTTTTGTGTTTCGAAAGCACTTAATTCCGCTTCTTCTATCATCACAAAAGCATTTTTATGAAGGAAAGTCACGAAATTTTCCATTAACGGAGAAATATAAGCACCTTCTGATTGTTTCGGGATTTTAATGGTATTTTCTTCCAGCAACAAGAGATTTCCAGAGATGGTTCTCGCTACTCTTTTATCTGGATTGAGCAAAATTACATCGTCTAAATCATTTTCTGCAGCGTAGATTTCTGCATAAATATTTTCTGGCGAATGCGTTCTAATATTGCTCAAAATATTGGTATTTACTGAAATTTCTTTAAGCAAATCTATTTCAATATTTTCATGAATAGACAGTACATTTACATCTGCATTCAACTCAAAATAATAGTGCACTGGCGTTCTAGAAGAAAGCACATCTTCTCTGTTTCTAAACGCCATAAAAGTAATCACTCCCAATTCTAAATTATTTTCAGAAATGGCTTTATTAAAGGTTTCTGTGAAAAATTCAAGCGTAAAAGAAAGCGGAATATTCATTCTCATTTTTCGCATAGAAGCCATCAAAAAAAAGTAGCATTCTTCTGCCATAATCAACTGATGATTCTTAACAAAAAAATGAACTTTTACAGCATCGCCATTTAAAAATGCATTATTCTGAAGTACTATTTCTTGTGTTTTTTGTCCGTTTAGATAAATCATGTTGTAATGATTTTAGTTATGAAAATTGCAAAAAAAATGATAACTGAAATTTCAATTATCAATCTTTTTACTTGGGTTGAAAGATTAAGCTGCGCCTAGTTTGATTTGTAGATTTTCGATGAGATTATCCCAATATAATCTGGTTTCCTCTTCATCTCCTTTTTCGCAGAAATCAGTAATATTAAGAGAAAGATCATTGGTAATTTCATCAATAATGATTGTCATTTCGAAGAAATATTTTGTTCCTTCGTCTTCTTCCCAACGGAAACGCACAAAAGATTCAGGTTTATATCTGATTAATGTCGCTTTTTCTGCGGGACCACCATTCCAACTGAAATAAAAGTCATCACCTCTTTCTACTGCTTCATCTGCAAACCATTCTGAAAGGCCTTCTGCAGTTGCCATATATTCATACAAAATCTCTGAAAGACAATGCATTGTATATTCAAACTGTACCTTATGTTTCATCATATTTTTACCATTTTTGGTGTCGCAATATATAAATTAATTTTATATATCTGCAACTATTTTTCGATAAAATATATTATTTCTATATGAGTTTTAGCATAAAAAAAAGAGTTTTAAAAATTTAAAACCCCTATTTTTGTTTATTCTTCATTTAAAGCTTCTAAAATAATTTCGCAGCCTTTTTTAATCTCTTCTTTGCTAATGGTTAACGGTGGAGAAATCCTCATAAATTCATTTCGGTAAAGTTGCCAAAAAACAATGAGTCCTTTTTCCATACAACGCTTCGCTACTTCTAATGTATACTCTGGAGATTCTAATTCTACTGCGAGCATTAAACCTCTTCCGTTTACTTTTTTAATTTTTGGGTGAACCAATAATTCTCTGAACAGTTTTTCTTTTTCTTCTACTTCATTCATTAAACTACTCTTTAAAACTTCTTTTAAAGTTGCATAACTCGCCGCTGCAATGAGAGGATTTCCTCCAAAAGTAGTAATGTGTCCCAATTTAGGAGAATGCTGAAGTGATTTCATTATTTCTGCTGAACTCATAAATGCGCCAACTGGAACTCCGCCCCCCATTCCTTTTCCCATCACAAGAATATCTGGAACCATATCATAATGTTCAAAAGAAAATAATTTTCCTGTTCTCCCAAACCCTGGCTGAATTTCGTCAAGGATTAATAAAGCCCCAACTTCCTCACATCTTTTTTTCAAATTTTTGAAATAATTTTGAGAAGGTGTCAAAAAACCAGCCGCTCCTTGAATCGTCTCTGCGATTACACAAGCTGTTTTTTCGGTAATTTTAGAAAATTCTTCTTCATTATTAAATTCTACGAAAGAAATCATAGGCAACAAAGGACGAAATTCTCTCTTGTGAAACTCATTCCCAGAAACCGACAAAGCACCATGCGTATTGCCATGGTAAGAATTTTTCATGGAGATGATTTCTTCTCGTCCTGTGTATCTTTTTGCTAATTTCAATGCTCCATCGATGGCTTCTGCACCAGAATTTACCAAGTAGGTAACTTCCAAAGGTTCTGGAGTCGCTTCTGCTAAAAGTCTGCACAGTTCCACCGGTTTTTCCTGAGCATATTCTCCGTAAACCATTACGTGAAGATATTTATCTGCTTGTTCTTTAATTGCATTCACCACTTTAGGATGAGAATGCCCCAAAGTATTGGCAGAAACTCCCGCTACAAAATCTAAATAAGCTCTACCATCTTTTCCATAAATATAACTTCCTTCTGCTTTTTCTACTTCGAAACCTGCTGCATAAGGTGTAGTTTGTGCTTGATATTTGAAAAATTCTTGTTTCATTTTGCAAAGATAAAGAAGATAAAAGTTGGAAGATGGAAGTTTTTGAATTTTTTTTACAGAAATCATAAGATAATTTCATATTTTCAAATTCTAAATTTAAAGGTTTTTTCCATTTTTTTACTCTCGCAGATTGAGCTGATTCAGCAGATGAATAGATGCTGAATTTTTATTTGCAAAATTTGCGTAATCAGCGAGAGATTAAAGTTTTGCCGATATATAACTAAGTTGTAACCTCTTATTTTTATTAAAAGTTTTTGATTAAAGTAAAAATTGATTTCAAAAATAAAAAGTCGGACTAAAGTCCGACTCTATTGATTTATAGTTTTCTATCTCTTTTGATGGTTTTTGGTTTTTTCTTGGCTTCTTCTTTTTTACGAATTTCTTCCGCTTTTTGGTACAGCGTATCATCTGTTTCGTATTTCACTTCTTCGTAATTAGGTGTATCGAGGAAAATATCTTCCCATTTCCGTGGTCGGTCTTTGGTATTCCAATTAAAATCTGTGAATTTTCTTTTCTCTGGAGCAATCATACTCATCGGGTAAATATCAGAATTGGCTCCAATATTACAAGAGAGAATCTGAATTTTTCTTTCTTCAAAAAGTGCTTCAATTTGTCCACAAGTAGAAAGCGCAATACCGATTCTATCTAATTTTTTGGTCTTTGCATCTTCAGAATCTGCATAAGTAATGGCTTGAGCGTTTCCTGTTACTTTGGCAATTTTAATTTCGTTGTTTTGATAAAAAACGGTCATTAAATTTCCTTTCACTTGGTTAAATTCATCTTTCAATGTAAGAGAATCTGCTTTAGAAATGGCAAATGCATTTCCGATGACTTTTAGAGAGTCTATATTTTGTTCCGTTGTGTTGAAATATGCTTCAATTTTGTCTCCAGAAATTTGTTTTTCTCCACTCCAGAAAAGAGGTTTCACATTGAGGTGAAGAATACCATCGGTTTCATTAAAACTCAAAGAATCTGCTCTACCTTGCGCTTTGGTCATGAACAATCTTACCTTTTTATAGCCACGAAGGAAACTTTTTTTCTTCTGGGTAGAATCTAATTTTTGGTAACTTAAAAACCTTTCCGCAGCGATGTAAGCTGTATCTTGATTCATGATTTTTACCGCATAAGGTTTTTGGGTAATCATCGCCGAATCTATTTTTTCGTAGATTTCTCCGTAACCACCGATGATGTAACGATTTTCTTTTGGGTCGTCTAATCTTACGTTTCCTTCTGCTTTACCAAAACCTGTGAGTTGATTAAAAAACATTTTATCTCCTTTCAGAATTTTACCATTGTAATAAATTCTAGAATTTTTATTAAGATAAACCTGTTTTTCGTTCATGAGATACTTTCCATTTTCCGTGTAGACGTAATTAGAAGGTTTCTCTTTATTGATAATGGTTGTCGGCCCAAAAAACTCTGCAACATTGGTATTTTGATAATGTTTGATATTTTTTCCTTCTACTCTATATTGGGCATTATCAATAGTGTAATTATTGGTAAATTCATTGGTTTTAGAATCAATGAAATAAGTAGCAGACTGAGTCCACATAGTATTTCTGCCATCATTAATGGTTCCACCAGAATTGAAATAAGCGGTATTTTTTACTCTATCATAATACAAAACATCTGTAGAAATGGTTTGTTTCGCATCAGTAAGCACCACTTTTCCACGGGCAATTCCTCGTTGAGTATTTCCGTCATACTCCATTTCGTTTGACGTAATCCTGTTTCCGTCTGAAGTAACAAGCAAAACGTTTCCAATGGCTTTAGCGAAATTTTCTTTTTCGTAGAAAATCACTCGGTCTGCCGTCAACATTGCACCTTTATGCTCGAATTGTACATTTCCCGTGAAGAAAGGATTTCCTCCGTACATGTCTGATTTTCTTTCGAATAAATCTGAGTGAATGAAACGTACTTTTTGACCGGGCTGAACCGCTACATTGGTTTCTTTTTTGAAATAAGGGTCTTTTACTAAAGGTTCTTTGGAATTGAGTTTATCAATCTGCGAAAAACCTAAAGCATAAATAAAAATGAAGAGTACGAAAAGGATTTTTTTCATTATTTTTTTTTGTGTCCGTAAAAATATAATGAATGATTGTCAATTTTCACGCCAAACGCTTCTTCGATGGATTGTTTGATGCCCTGAATTCTAGGGTCGCAAAATTCTATAATTTCTTCAATCTCTTTGTCTGAACCATCTTTATAAATCACTAAATGGTCATGTTGCTTATCAAAATAAGATTTTTCGTAAGAAGATGAAGAGAGTGTCTTTTCGCCGAACTGGTGTTTACGAATCAAGCCCGCATCTAGAAAAATTTCTATAGTAT
>DITA01000133.1:0-17039 GCA_002422665.1 Flavobacteriales bacterium UBA6196 | reverse complement strand
ACTTCTCTTGGCGGAATTTTAGAAATTTTAGTATACGTTCTTCCTTCGGTGAGAGAAAATACCCAGAAGTTTGCCAATATCATCAGCAAAAATCCTATTTCTATCAACAAGAAAAATTTTTTAAATATGTCTAAAAGGATTCTCAATAAAATAATTCTAAATTCGTTGGTAACAAATATATCAAAAGAAGCATTTTGATTTTATTATATTTGTAAAATCGACTCAATAATCAATTCCATAACAAAAATAAACAATTAATATTTATGAAAAAATTAATCTTTTCCACACTTATATTAACCGCATTATTTTCTTGTAAAAAGAACGAAGCTCCAGATCAATTAACAGAAGAAACAACCATTGAAACAGTAGATAGCTCAGCTGTAACTCCTGCTAATGCTTTGCCTGAAGTAAATCAAGAACAATTAAAAGCAATGGTTGCCCCACAAAAAAATGACACCATTTATGTAACCAATTTCTTTGCAACTTGGTGTGGACCTTGTATGAAAGAGATTCCGCATTTCAAAGAAAAAATGGAGGAATTAAAAGGAAAACCAGTAAAATTTACTTTTGTAAGTGTAGATGCTAAAGAAGATTGGAACACCGCTGTAAGTGATTTTGCAGATGAATATGATATCAGAAAAAATGTAGTTCTCTTTGATGCTTCTATGATTTCACCAGATTATTTTACAAAAATTACCAAAACTTGGGATGGTGGTTCTATTCCTTTTACCGTGATTAAAAAAGGTGATAAAGAAATAGAAACAGTAGGAATGATGAGCAAAGAAGATTTAGATGCAAAACTGAATTCTTTTAAATAAAATATTTCTCTCGCAGATTGGGCGATTAAGCAGATGAATAGACTCAAAAAATCTGCAAAATTTGCAAAATCAGCGAGAGTTTTCTTTTTCATAGATTTTTTTCAGTTAAATTTGTGAAGTTTTTAAATAAAATCTGTGAACAATAAAACCTTCAAAACCATTCTTATTTTTCTATTTTCATTGGTGGTGATTACGATTCTCATCAATTTAAATATAGGCTTTATAAAACTAGGTTTAGCAGATTTTGTTGACGCTAATGCTCAGAACTCACAAATTGCTGAACTCAGAATTAATCGTGTTTTAGCGATGTTTCTAGCAGGTGTTTCTATTCCTACTTCTGGTTTTCTTTTGCAAGAATATTTTCAAAATCCTTTAGCAGGACCTTCGGTTCTTGGGATAACTTCTGTCGCCAGTTTAAGTGTTGCTTTTTACATCTTTTTTTCTCAAGATTTCATTTTGCCAGAGTTTCTGCAAAATGGTTTCATCAGTATTTCTGCAATTCTTGGAAGCCTTTTGCTGATGAGTATTTTATTGATTTTTTCTAGAAAATTTCAAGATAAATCATATCTGATTATTTTTGGTTTCTTGGTTTCTGCTTTAGCAGGAGCAGTAGTTTCTATCTTACAATTATATGCAGAAAATCAAAGTCTGAAAAACTATATTTTATGGAGTTTTGGCGCAAATAATCAGGTGACCAGAAATCAACTTTGGGTGCTATTCATTCTAGTATTAGTGGGTTTGTTTTTAAGTTTCAAAAGCATAAAACCGCTCATCGGGAATAGTTTAGGAAATCAATATGCTAAAAGTTTAGGGGTAAATTTAGAGCAACTGAAATATTTTGTCATCATTGCTTCTTCCCTACTTTCTGCTTCTGTTACGGCGTTTTTAGGGCCTATTTTGTTTATAGGAATCGTAGTTCCTCATTTTAGCAGAATGATTTATTCTCCAGCGAAATTGTGGCAACAGTGGATTTTGAACATGATTCTGGGAGTTTTTATTATGGAATTTTTTTCTATTATTTCAGAGATTTCTCAATTCCCAATTAATGTCATTACGAGTTTGTTTGGGGTTCCAGTTATTCTAATGATGATTTTGAAGAAAAAATAAAAACTAAACGCAAAGGCGCAAAAGGATTTATTAACTTTATGTTTTTAAGACGCAAGTCATCAAAGATGACAATTAAAAAAACTAATAATTAAAATATGATAGAAAATGAGTTATCAAAAGTTGTTTTTGATTTAGGCTTAAAAATCCATAAAAAATTTGGAGCAGGATTATTTGAAAATGTATATGAAGAATGTTTATTTTATGAACTAAAAAAAGCAGGATTAAAGGTAGAAAAACAAAAAATACTTCCCATCATCTATGAAGAATTAAGAATTGAAAATGCCTATAGAATTGATATTATTATTGAGGATAAACTTATACTAGAAATAAAAACGGTTGACTACATAAATGATGTTCATAAAGCACAGATATTGACTTATTTAAAGTTGACAAATTTTAAATTAGGATTAATTCTTAATTTTAGAACAGATATATTTAAAGACGGAGTAAAAAGAGTTGTTAATGGTTTATAAAAAATGAAAATCTTTGATTTTCTTGCGCCTTAAAAACGTAACACTTATAAAAAATTGAATTGCGCCTTTGCGTTAAAAAAAATGTTTTTACAAATAAAAAATACAACAATTGGTTACCAAAAACCTCTTATTTCAGAGGTTAATGCGTCATTGGATTACGGTGATGTTTGTTTGCTGATTGGTAATAACGGCGTTGGTAAAACCACACTGATTAAAAGTATTCTTCATCAAATTTCCACATTAAATGGTGAGATTTTGATACATCAAAAAAATATTGAGAAACTTACAGATAAAGAAATTGCAGAACAAATAGCAGTGGTTTTTGCAAAATCTCAAATTCCCGCAAATTACACCACAGAAGATTTAATTTCACTTGGCAAGTTTATCCATCTTCCTTATTATTATCAACTCGAAAAAGAAGATTTGGAAGATGTAAACAATATTATTTCTCAACTAAAACTAGAAGAATACAGAAATGTTCAACTTCAAAAATTATCAGACGGAAATCTTCAAAAAGCATTTATAGGAAGAGCTTTAGCACAGAATTCTCCTATGATTATTTTAGATGAACCTACAACTCATTTAGACGAAGAAAATAAAATTATCATTTTAAAATTGTTGAGAGATTTGGCTAAAAACCACAATAAAATCATTCTTTTTTCATCTCATGATTGGCGATTGGCTAAAGAATTTGCTGATAAAATTTGGTTTATTAATGACCAAAATCTCCAAGAAGGTTTGGCGGAAGACATTCTTTTGAAGAATAATTTATTGACTAATCCTCGACTTTTTACTATCAATGAAGACTTTGTTTCACCTGAAATTATAGCTCCATTTTTAGAAAAAGAAATGTTGTACTCTGCTTTGCAAAAAAACTTTAAAAGAGACCTTTCTGGTTTTAAAATAGAATTTCAGGGTGCATTTTGGGAGATTTTTTACCAAAATAATAGGTTTTCTTGTCAATCTATTGACGAAATACTGATATCAATTAGAAATTGCTTATAATCAGCGTTTTTCGTTTGAAATTTCTCATTTTCAAATTCTTTCTCTTATTCTTTACATAATAAATAATTATCACATAATCAATAAGTTATCTGTTTGTAATAAAAAATACTATGCACGCATAGTATTTTTTTTATATTTGCTATGCACGCATAACATTTTTTAAAAATGGAAACTAAGACTAAAGAAAAAGTAGAAAATGTAGACTTAATGCTTAAATCAGTTTGGTTGGCAGTGAGTAAAATGTACTCCGAACAAGCTTCTATGCATAATTCTACGGCTGTACAAGCTTTAACACTACTTAAAATCGATCCAAAAGAAGGAACAAGAAGTACTAATCTTGGTCCTAAAATGGCTATTGAGCCCACTTCTTTGACGAGAATAATTAAGCTTTTAGAAGATAATGGTTATATCTACAAAGAAAAAACAACTTCTGATAAAAGAGAAGTAATTATTAAACTGACAGACAAAGGGCTTAAATCTAGAAACCTTTCAAAAGAGGTAGTTGTAGGATTTAATAAAAAAGTGGTAGAAAAAATAGACCCAGAGAAATTCGCTGTTTTCAAAGAAGTCATGGGAGACATTTTGAAAATTGCTAATGATATGAACAATAAAAAATAAACCTATATTTATAATGAAAAGACGAATTAAACACGTTACAGTTCTTGGTTCAGGAATTATGGGAAGCGGAATTGCTGCGCACTTTGCAAACATTGGCGTAGAAGTTCTCCTTCTTGATATTGTTCCGTTTGAATTAACAGAAGCTGAACAGAGAAAAGGTCTTACCAAAGAAGACAAAGCAGTACGAAACAGAATTGCTACAGAAAGTTTGGCTAAATTAGTAAAAGCCAGCCCTGCTCTACTTTATAAAAAAGAGTTTGCAGAAAGAATCTCTGTAGGAAATTTTGATGACGATTTGCAAAAAATCAAAAATACAGATTGGATTATCGAGGTGGTAGTAGAAAGATTAGACATTAAAAAATCTGTTTACGAAAAAATCGAACAATTCCGTAAACCTGGAACTTTGGTGTCTTCTAATACTTCTGGTATTCCTATTAATATGTTGGTAGAAGGCAGAAGTGATGATTTCAAAAAATATTTTGCAGGAACACACTTCTTCAATCCGGTAAGATATTTACCGCTTTTAGAAATTATTCCTACCAATGATACCGATGCTGAAATCGTGAAATTCTACATGGAATATGGCGCTAAATTCTTAGGAAAAACTACCGTTTTAGCAAAAGATACTCCTGCGTTCATCGCGAACAGAATTGGAGTTTTCTCGATGATGAATTTACTTCATAACGTGAAATCTATTGGTTTAAATGTTACAGAAGTTGATAAATTAACTGGCCCTGTAATTGGACGTCCGAAATCTGCAACTTTCAGAACTGCGGATGTAGTAGGCTTAGATACTTTGGTTCACGTGGCAAACGGAGTTCACGCTTCTGGTGTAGAAGATGAACAGTTCAAAGGAACTTTTGTTCTTCCAGATTACATCAATATGATGATGGAAAACAAATGGTTAGGTTCTAAAACGGAACAAGGTTTCTACAAAAAAGTGAAAAATGCTGATGGAAAATCAGAAATTCACGGTCTTAATTTAGATTCTTATCAATACGAAAATCAAGGAAAAGCAAATTTTGCAACGCTTGAACTCACTAAAAATATCGACAAACCAATTGACAGATTCAAAGTTTTAATTGGTGGAAAAGACAAGGCAGGCGAATTGTACAGAAAATCTTTAGGAGCACTTTTCGCTTATGTTTCTCACAAAATCCCTGAAATTTCAGACGAGCTTTACAAAGTAGATGATGCGATGAAAGCTGGTTTCGGTTGGGAAAACGGTCCTTTCGAAATTTGGGATGCTGTAGGTATTCAAAAAGGTATTGAATTGGCTACAGAAGCAGGTTTCACTGTTTCAGAATGGGTGAAATCAGTAGAATCTTTCTACAAAGTAAATGAAGAAGGTCAAAGCATTTTCTTCGACAAAAATTCTGGAAATTACAACAATATTCCTGGTCAAGAAGCTTTCATTATTCTTGATAACATTAGAAAAAATAAAACATTGTGGAGCAATTCTGGTTCTGCAATCCAAGATTTAGGAGACGGAATCATCAACTTTGAAATTCGTTCAAAAATGAATTCTCTAGGTGGTGAAGTACTAGATGGTTTAAATAGAGCGATCGACTTAGCAGAAAAAGAATACGACGGTTTAGTAATCGGAAATCAAGGTGCTAATTTCTCTGTTGGAGCTAACTTAGCGATGATTTTGATGATGGCAATCGAACAAGATTGGGATGATCTGAACATGGCAATTGCTTACTTCCAAAAATCGATGATGAGAGTTCGCTACTCTTCTGTTCCTGTTGTAGTTGCTCCTCACGGATTAACTTTGGGTGGTGGTTGCGAAATGACCATGCATGCTGATAAAGTAGTTGCTGCTGCAGAAACTTACATCGGTTTAGTAGAAACTGGAGTTGGTGTAATTCCTGGTGGTGGTGGTACTAAAGAATTCGCGTTGAGAACTTCTAAAGAATTCGCTGCTGATGACGTTAAAAACAACAGAATGCGTGAAGCTTTCATGAATATCGCAATGGGTAAAGTGGCAACTTCTGCTCACGAAGCTTATGATATGGGTATTCTTCAAAATCATAAAGACATCGTGGTAGTCAACAAAAACCGTCAAATTGCTGAAGCGAAGAAAGTAGCTAAATTAATGGCAGAACAAGGTTATACTCAACCAATTCAGCAAAAAGTGAAAGTTTTAGGTCAAGGTGCATTAGGTATGTTCTATGTAGGAACTGACCAAATGTTAACAGGAAATTACATCTCTGAACACGATAAGAAAATTGCAGATAAATTGGCGTATGTAATGGTAGGTGGTAATCTTTCTGAGCCAACTGTAGTTACAGAACAATATTTATTGAATCTTGAAAGAGAAGCTTTCTTACAGTTATGCGGTGAAAGAAAAACACTAGAGAGAATTCAGTTCATGTTACAAAAAGGTAAACCGCTTCGTAACTAGAGGTTAGAATTTAGATATTAGAATTTAGATGAAAGCACATCGTTTACAAGATTTACAAATTTGGAAAAGATCTATGAGTCTAGTTAAAGAAATTTATCTCATTACTCAAGATTTACCTTCTGAAGAAAAATTTGGTTTGATAAGTCAAATCAGAAGATGTGCAGTATCTATTCCTTCTAATATCGCTGAAGGAGCTGGCAGAAATAATGTTAATGAATTTATTCAATTTTTAGGAATTGCTTCAGGTTCTGCATATGAATTAGAGACTCAATTAATTCTATTGTTTGAATTAAATTTTAAAACAGAAAAAGAAATTTCTGCCCTATTAAACGAACTTTCTGAAATACAGAAGATGATTTATTCTTTTAAAACAAAATTAAAAAACGGTTAGTTGTTTTTCTAACTTCTAACCTCTAATTTCTAAAATCTAAATTATGAAACAAGCATATATAGTAGCAGGTTACAGAACAGCGGTAGGTAAAGCTCCGAAAGGAAGTTTAAGATTTACCAGACCAGATGTAATGGCTGCAAAAGTGATAGAAAAATTGATGGCAGATTTGCCTCAGTTAGATAAAGATAGAATCGATGATTTAATCGTTGGTAACGCAATGCCAGAAGCAGAACAAGGCTTAAACGTAGCTCGTCTCATTTCTTTAATGGGATTAAATACCGATAAAGTTCCTGGAGTTACCGTAAACAGATATTGTGCATCGGGTTCTGAAGCGATTGCGATTGCTTCTGCTAAAATTCAAGCAGGAATGGCAGATTGTATTATTGCAGGAGGTGCAGAAAGTATGTCTTTCATTCCAATGGGCGGTTATAAACCAGTTCCTGAAAGTCATTACGCAAAATCTAACCCAGATTATTATTGGGGAATGGGTTATACTGCAGAAGAAGTTGCTAAGCAATATAAAATTACAAGAGAAGAACAAGACCAATTTGCTTTTGAATCTCATCAAAAAGCTTTGAAAGCTATTGCTGAAGGAAAATTTGCAAAACAAATCGTTCCAATTCCTGTAGAATATAATTTCTTAGATGAAAACCAAAAAGTTCAAACCAAAAAATTTGATTTCTCTGTAGACGAAGGTCCTAGAGCAGACACTTCTGTTGAAGGTTTGGCAAAATTAAGACCAGTTTTTGCAGCTGGAGGTTCTGTTACCGCAGGAAACTCCTCTCAAATGTCTGATGGTGCTGCTTTCGTAGTAGTAATGTCAGAAGAAATGGTAAAAGAATTAAACCTTGAGCCAATTGCAAGATTAGTTTCTTATGCAGCTGTTGGTTTAGAGCCAAGAATTATGGGAGTTGGACCAATTTACGCCATTCCAAAAGCGTTAAAACAAGCTGGGCTTTCTCTTCAAGATATTGGTTTAATTGAATTGAACGAAGCATTTGCTTCTCAGTCAGTTGCGATTAAAAAAGAATTGGATTTAAATCCAGAAATTTTAAATGTAAATGGTGGAGCAATTGCTCTTGGTCACCCTCTAGGTTGTACAGGAACTAAATTAACCGTTCAACTTCTTGACGAAATGAAATTAAGAGGCGTGAAATACGGAATGGTTTCTATGTGTGTAGGAACAGGACAAGGCGCAGCTTCTGTAATTGAACTTCTTTAAATCGTAGAAAGTACAATGTACGATGTACAATGTATCTTTTAAAATTTCAAAAAAAATAAATTAACCAAATGTACTTTGTACTTTATACATTTTACACTATACAGAATAAAAAAATAATAATATGAGCACATTAAAAGGAGGAGAATTCCTAATAAAAGAAATAGAAGCTAAGAATATCTTCACCATGGAAGATTTTTCTGAGGAACAAAAAATGCTTCGCGACTCTGCAAGAGAATTTATTGACAAAGTTGTAGTTCCTAACAAAGAAAGATTTGAGAAAAAAGACTACGCATTCACTGAAGAGTGTATGAAACAAATCGGTGAAATGGGATTCTTAGGAATCGCAGTTCCTGAAAATTACGGAGGTCTTGGTCTTGGTTTTGTATCTACTATGATTGCTTGTGATTACATTTCTGGCGCAACTGGTTCATTGGCAACCGCTTATGGAGCACACACTGGAATTGGTACGCTTCCTATCCTATTATACGGAACCGAAGCTCAAAAGCAAAAATATTTACCAGATTTAGCAGCTGGAACTAAATTCGGAGCATACTGTTTAACTGAGCCAGATGCTGGTTCTGATGCAAACTCTGGAAAAACAAGAGCTAAATTGTCTGAAGATGGTAAACATTATATCATTAACGGACAAAAAATGTGGATTTCTAACGCTGGTTTCGCAGATACATTCACATTCTTTGCTAAAATTGATGATGATAAAAATATTACTGGTTTCGTAGTAAACAGAAGCGAACTAGAAAATCCTGAAAGCCTTACTTTCGGCGAAGAAGAGCATAAACTAGGAATTAGAGCTTCTTCTACTCGTCAGGTTTTCTTCAATGATATGAAAGTTCCTGTAGAATGTCTTCTTGGTGAAAGAAACAATGGTTTCAAAATCGCTTTAAATGCATTAAACGTAGGTAGAATTAAATTGGCTGCTGCTTGTTTAGATGCACAGAGAAGAATTTTCAACCTTTCTGTAAACTATGCCAACGAAAGAAAACAGTTCAATACTCCAATTTCTACTTTCGGAGCCATTAGAAAAAAATTAGCGGAAATGGCTACTGCTACTTTCGTTTCAGAAGCTGGTTCTTACAGAGCGGCTCAAGATATTCAAGATAAAATTGATGCTTTAGTTGCAGGTGGAATGTCTCACCAAGAAGCAGAATTAAAAGGTGTGGAAGAATTCGCGGTAGAATGTTCTATCCTAAAAGTTTATGTTTCAGACATCGCTCAAAAAGCAGCAGATGAAGGAATTCAAATCTTCGGTGGAATGGGATTCTCAGAAGATACACCAATGGAAGCAGCATGGAGAGATGCTAGAATTTCTAGAATTTATGAAGGTACTAACGAAATCAACAGACTTCTTTCTGTAGGAATGTTGGTGAAGAGAGCTTTCAAAGGCGAAATCGATTTAATGTCTCCTGCAATGGCAGTGGGTAAAGAATTAATGGGTATTCCTTCTTTTGAAACGCCTGATTATTCAGAATTTATGTCAGAAGAAAAAGCAATCATCGCTAATCTTAAGAAAGTATTCTTAATGGTTTCTGGTGCTGCTCTTCAGAAATACATGATGGAAATTGAGAAGCAACAACACTTGTTAATCAATGCTTCAGAAATTTTGAACCAAATTTACATGGCAGAATCTGCAATTCTAAGAGTTGAGAAAAACTTCGGTCCAGATTCTATAGAAGCAGCAATGGCTCAATTGAACCTTTACAAAGCGGTAGAAGCTGTAATTGCAGCTGCTAAAGAAGGAATTGTTTCTTTTGCTGATGGAGATGAGCAAAGAATGATGCTTTCTGGTTTAAGAAGATTTACAAAATATACCAATCAGCCAAACGTAATTGCGTTAACTGAGAAAATTGCTAAGCATTTTGTAGAGAAAAATTCTTACTAAAATTTGTTAATTCAATTATATTCCAAAAAACCGCTTCAAATTTTTGAAGCGGTTTTTGTTTATTTAAGAAACGATTTTATATTCTGAAAATAAATTTCGTTGATAATTTTTCGGTGTAATACCTTCAAAAGTTTTAAAGGTTTTGATGAGATGATTGGTGTCAGAAAAACCTGTCGCAAAAGCTACTTCTTTAATGCTTTGGTTTTCTTTGAGCAATTCTTTGGCACGTTTTATTCTTTGCTGAAGAATATATTCATTGGGTGATGTTCCAAGTTCGTATTTAAAGAGTTTAAAGAAATTAGATTTACTTACGAAAGCCAATTTGGCCAAATGTTCAATACTTAATTTTTGATGCAGATTGTTTTTAATATAATCTATGATAAAAGCTAATCTGTTTGATGTTTTCAGGGTTTTGTAATCGTTTTCAATGAGTTTTCCTGCTTGAGTTTGCATGAGTCTTACCAACAATTCTTTCAGTGCCAAATCTGCCATAATATCCTTATTCATGTTATCTTCCATGGCAATTCTCATGAGATTATTGGTTGCAGAAGCTAGTGGTAAACTGTTAAACAGATAAAATTCTTCGCTAGAAATTCTCCAGCAAGTGCTTTCGTCTACTTTCATTAATTTGGTATTGAGATAATGCAAAGATTCTTCTACAAAATCTGGACTGAAACTTAATGCAATACATTGTGAAGGAGTTTCGTCTGCATCAGGAAAATCGATGACCATTGTTTCGCCAGGAGAAACTAAAACCGTTTCACCAGGAAAATAATCAAAATACTCAGATTTATTTTCCAATTTCATGTGCTTTTTCCCTCGTAACATCGCTGTAAAAGTCAAATCATTAAACTTTAGTTTAACATCTTCTGTCTTCTTGTGTGTTTCGTATAGAGAAAATTCACAATTATTTAAAGTAAATGTAGTCTTGTTTTCTATTATATTTTGTAATTGCTCATGTCCCGTTAATTCAGGCGTGTAAAGCAAATGTTTGTCTTCTCGTATCATAAACTATGAATGATATTTTTGATAAAAAAATCAATTTGGCTAAATATATAATAATTTTTCAATCAAACAAGATTTATATTAAAGTATTATAATCAATATTTTCAAAACACTATTATACTATCATTTGAGACGATTTTACCATGACATTTGTCATGTTTAAGATAATTTGGCTGAAAATTAAAAATTCAACAAATTATGTCAACACACATCAATCGTCCGGTTTTAAAAGAAAAATACGACAACTACATTAACGGAAAATGGACTGCTCCTTCTACAGGACAGTATTTCGAAGTGCTTTCTCCACTTGATGGAAAAGTTATGGCAAAAGCTGCACACTCTGCGAAACAAGACATAGAAATGGCTGTAGATGCTGCATCTGAAGCTTTCAAAACATGGAGCGAAACTTCTGCTACAGAACGCAGCATTCTTTTAAATAAAATTGCGGATAGAATTGAGGAAAATCTACCCTATATCGCTGCAGTAGAAACCGTAGATAATGGTAAAGCCATTAGAGAAACTATGGCGGCAGATTTACCTTTGGCAGTAGATCATTTCAGATATTTTGCTAGTGTAATAAGAGCAGAAGAAGGTTCTATTTCTGAATTAGACAAAGACACTGTTTCTATCATTGTACACGAACCAATTGGGGTAATTGCACAAATTATTCCTTGGAACTTCCCTATTCTAATGGCAGTTTGGAAACTTGCTCCTGCTCTAGCTGCAGGAAACTGTGTAGTTCTGAAACCAGCAGAAAGTACACCTGTTTCTATTATGGTTTTAATGGAGCTAATTGAAGATTTACTTCCTGCAGGTGTAGTGAATATTGTCAATGGTTTCGGAGCGGAGTTAGGAAGAACTTTAGTGACCAATCCAAAAGTGGCAAAAGCAGCGTTTACAGGTTCTACAGCTACAGGTAGAATGGTAATGCAATATGCTACAGAAAATATTATTCCAGTGACTTTAGAATTAGGAGGTAAATCTCCAAACATCTTCTTCCCTTCTGTGATGGATGCAGATGATGAATTTTTTGACAAAGCCATTGAAGGAGCGGTATTATTTGCTCTAAATCAAGGGGAAATCTGTACTTGTCCTTCTAGATTATTGGTTCATGAATCTATTGCAGACAAATTCTTAGAAAGAGTGGTAGAAAGAACAAAAGCCATCAAAACAGGAAATCCTCTTGACCCAACCGTAATGATGGGCGCTCAAGCTTCACAAATTCAAAAAGATAAAATCCTTTCTTACATCAAATTAGGCAAAGAAGAAGGAGCAGAATTGCTTTGCGGTGGAGAAGTGAATCATCTAGGTGGAGATTTAGAAGGTGGTTATTACATTCAGCCAACCATTTTCAAAGGGCACAACAAAATGAGAATCTTCCAAGAAGAGATTTTCGGGCCAGTGTTAGCGGTAACTACTTTTAAATCTACAGAAGAAGCGATAGAAATTGCGAACGATACTATGTATGGACTTGGAGCTGGAGTTTGGACTAGAGATGCACATGAATTATACAGAGTTCCTAGAGCGATAAAAGCAGGTAGAGTTTGGGTAAACCAATATCATGCTTATCCAGCTGGCGCACCTTTTGGAGGTTACAAACAATCTGGTATTGGTAGAGAAAACCACAAAATGATGCTTGATCATTACAGACAATCAAAAAATATGTTGATTTCTTATAACAAAAATAAACTAGGATTTTTCTAGTTCACTTGTATTTTAAACTTTAAGGAATGTTGTTCATCAGCATTCCTTTTTTTAATTTTATTAAAAATTTTTAGAAATGGTAAAAAGGTTAGACGTAACAGAAAAAGCGTTGGAAGTCATTAAAACGCTTAAAGAAAAACACGGTGATTTAATGTTTTACCAAGCTGGGGGTTGTTGCGAAGGAACCCAACCTCAATGTTTTGAAAAAGGAGGTTTCTACGTAAGAACCAATGATGCTATGATTGGTTTAGTAGATGGTTTTGAATTTTGGATTGATAGAGATTTATTTGAATACTGGAAATTTTCGCATTTCACGCTAGATGTTACAGAAGGTTTCGGACCAGGCGGTTTTTCTCTAGAAACACCATTAGGAAAGACTTTTAAAATTATTTACAGACTTTTTACTGAGGAAGAATTAAAAAATTTAGAGCCTGTAAAAAGAATGGAATAATTTTTAATCAAAAGTTTTAGTGGAATTTTCAAGCAATTTATGCAATTCTTTCATTTCAGCATCGGTTATATCTCTCCATTTTCCTATGGGTAAATCCAGTTTGATGTTCATGATTCTAATGCGCTTCAGTTTTTTTACTTCGTAACCTAGATATTCGCACATTCTACGAATTTGGCGGTTTAAACCTTGAGTAAGTACAATTCTAAATTGCAAAGTATCAATTTGTTCTACTTCGCATTTTTTGGTTACGGTGTCTAAAATCGGAACACCATTACGCATTTTTTCTAGAAATTTGGGTGTAATGGGTTTGTCTACACGTACAATGTATTCTTTTTCATGGTTGTTTCTGGCGCGTAAAATTTTATTCACTATATCACCGTCAGAAGTCAATAAAATAAGACCTTCACTAGGTTTATCAAGTCTACCGATGGGGAAAATTCTTTTCGGGTGATTGATGTAATCTACGATGTTATTTTTCTCACGTTTGGTATCTGTGGTGCAAACAATTCCGATGGGTTTATTAAAGGCGATATAAACGTGTTTTTCTTCTGTTTTTTTGATGTTTTTGCCATCTACGCAAATTTCATCAGCATCAGAAACTTTAGTTCCTAATTCTGGCTTTTTGCCATTGATGGTAATTCTTCCTTGTTCCAAAAGTTTATCGGCTTCTCTTCTCGAACAAAAACCTACTTCTGATAAATATTTATTGATGCGCGTTTCCACAAATTTTATTTTTTTATTCTTCTTTCACTTTATTGGAGTGAAAAGTAATTCCAAAATTTAACCCAATATAAAAGTTACTCTTTAGTCCATCTCCGAAATTCATGCTGTGATTTTCCAGAAAAAAGGAGTAATAATAATTCATTCTCACATTAATTGGATTTAGGTCACCAATCCCTAAAGTAAATACTCTGGCTTTTCTCACATCACTTTTTGTAAGGGCAAATCCTGCATTGAGATAAATATATCCAGAATCTGCGGCATTGTCTAAATAAATTTTTGGCTGAACCAAAAAATACAAATTATGGATATTGTCATAAATGTAATTGTATCGAAAACCAGCGCCTAAACCTATTCTATGAATCGGTTGAAAACCAATAACAGAAGTGATTCCTGCATTGGCATTAAAATCTACATTGTTATCTTCATTGACGATGTCTGCAACTGCTTTTGCCAATCCATAGGCAACTTGCCCATCTGTACTCCAATAAATTCCTTGATTAAGATTTCCTTTTTGCTGAGAATATCCTAAAAAACTAATAAAAATGAATAAAAAGCAATAGTTTTTCATGGTTAGAAATTTTCAAATCTAAACTCATTTTCCAAAATTTCTGCATGGGCATTTTCTACATGGTGCTCTCCTATTTTGGTTCTTCTGAGTTGAGTAAGATAAGCACCAACTCCTAAACTTTGACCAATATCGTGAGCCAAACTTCTGATGTATGTTCCTTTGCTGCAACCTACGGTAAAAGTAACAAAAGGAAGATGAATTTCGATGTTTTTGAGATAATGAATGGTCGTTTTTCTAGATTTCATTTCTACTTCTTGACCAGCTCTTGCTAAATCATAAGCGCGGTTTCCATCTATTTTTATCGCTGAAAAAACAGGCGGTTTTTGCTCAATTTCTCCTACAAATGTTGACAAAGTTTCTTTGATGAAATCTTCTGTAATGTGTGAATAATCAGTAGTTAGAATTTCTGGTTTTTCGGTGTCATAAGATTCGGTTTGAACGCCAATTTTAATTTCGGCGATGTATTCTTTTGGCGCATCTTGAATTTCTGGAATTTTCTTGGTGAATTTTCCGGTGCAGACAATCAATAAGCCAGTTGCTCTAGGATCAAGCGTTCCAGCATGACCGATTTTAAATTTTTTAGGAAGATGGAACTCTCTTTTGAGTTTGTACTTTAATTTGTTAACAGCCTGAAAACTGGTCCAATCCAAAGGCTTGTCCACCAAAATTACTTGTCCGTTTAAAAAATCTTCTGCGTTCAAAGTAAAAAGTATAAAATGAAATTATTTTACCCAACCAAAATAAATCAGCAATAAAACCCCTGCGATAATTCTGTACCAACCCCAAGGTTTGAAGCCGTATTTGGTCAAAACTCCAATGAAAAACTTAATCGCAATAACCGCTACTACAAATGCTACCAAATTCCCCACAAAAAAACTCATCGTATTTTCTGGAGTCGCAAAAATCATTTCGTAACCTTTTTGCTCAACTCCATTATGATTCCAATCTTTTACAAAAATCGAATAAAACGTAACCGCTAACATAGTAGGAACTGCCAAAAAGAATGAAAACTCTGCAGCTGCTTTTCTGGTAAGGTTTTGTTGCATTCCACCAATAATAGAAGCCGCACTTCTGCTCGTTCCTGGCATCATCGCAAGACATTGCCAAAAACCAATCGTTAATGCTTTTTTGAAAGTAATATCTTTTTCATCATCTATCGTATGTTTGGTGAAAATTTGGTCGATAAAAAGTAAAATGACACCACCCAAAATCAGAACTACAGCGATGGGAATTGGTTTTTCTAATACCGTTTCTATTTTATCATCAAATAATTTTCCTAAAACCAAAGCTGGTAAAACGGCTACTCCTAATTTCAAATAGAATTTGATGTTTTTAAAATCAAAAAATTTCTTCCAATACAAAAAGACTACCGCTAAAATGGCTCCAAACTGAATAGAAACTTGAAACATTTTAACAAATTCATCTTCTTGAATTCCAAAAAATGAACTCGTGAAAATCATGTGTGCGGTAGAAGAAACGGGTAAATATTCGGTAAGTCCTTCTATGATTGCAATGATAATTGCTCTGATTAAATCCATAAACTGTATTGTGATAAAAAAATTAAAAGATTCAAATACCAATTCAAATCTTTTAATTCTTTAGTTTTTAAAATGTTTTTATTTGTTTCTTTTAAGAATAGCGAAAACCTGAACTACAAATCCCGCAATTACCAATAACGGTGCTATTCTGATTCTTCTGATGGAGAAAATGTCTTCATTCCAAGCATTAGGATCTAGTTTTCCGTCGACTGTATTAGCATCTGGACCGAGCATTAAAAGAAATCCTGCTAAAATTAAAGCCAATCCTACCAACATGAGTTGATAGTTTTTTTTGCCGAAATAAAAAGGATTGTGCTGGGATTCAGACTTTTCTATAGTTTGTTTTTTAGACATTTTTAAAATTTTCTATGAGTAATATAAATCATCTACGCTAGATGCTAAGAATCTCCAAGTTGCAAAAACTGTACTGATGACGGTAATAAGAATTCCCACTCCAAATACGATTGCAACTAACCAAATGTATTGATTAGTGTCTTGTACAAATGGAGTCCCGATTTCGCTGGTAAAGAAATACCAACCTGTAAATAAGGCAGTTAAGCCAATAATAGCACCGATAATTCCTAAAATTACCGCTTCTTTTACAAATGGTTTTAAGATGAATCTGCGTTTTGCACCTACCAATTGCATAGTCTTGATAATGAAACGTTTAGAGAATATTTTTAAGCGGATAGAGTTGTTAATCAACACCATTGCTACGATTAAGAATAAGATAGAAAATGCCAAAATCCAAGTCAAAATTCTATTGAGGTTATTGTAAACTTCAATCGTCAATTTACTGTCGTTTTTCACTTCTTTTACGCCTTCTACTTCATGTAGTTTTTTTACAACATCATTTATTTTTGCAGGATCTACATATTCTGGTTTCAAAGTAACTTCTACAGATGGTGGAAAAATATCTCCCTCAAAAAGAGCATCTGTTTCTATACCCAATTGTTTTTTGGCGAGTTCAGTAGCTTCTTGCTTAGAAATAAATTTAGCTTTTTTCACAAAAGGCTGCAATTTTATTCTTTCGTAAGTTACCTTTTGCAACTGTTCTGCTTTGGCAGAATCTCTAGGGTCTATATAGTCATCAAAATAAGCTTCTACTACCA
>DITA01000082.1:0-6181 GCA_002422665.1 Flavobacteriales bacterium UBA6196 | reverse complement strand
GCAATCGCAAGAACTCGCAGAAAAAATTGGCATTACACAAGCCAATCTTTCCATACTAAAAACAGGTAAAGCCAAAGCAATAAAACTTTCGACCTTAGAAGCTATTTGTAAAGCTTTGGATTGTCAACCCGCAGATTTATTAGAATATATTCCAGAAAAATAGTTTTTAATCATCAAAAAAACTTCTATAATCTCACTTCCATCTTCCATCCTAAAATCTTATCTTTGCAACTTGAAATTCAGAAAAATCTGAAATCAAAAATCTTACATCTAAAATCTAAAAAAAATGTTCAGAACGCACACTAACGGAGAACTTACACTCAAAAATCTTAATGAAAAAGTTACACTTTCTGGTTGGGTACAAACCATCAGAGACAAAGGTTTTATGGTTTGGATAGATTTGCGAGACCGTTACGGAATTACTCAATTGGTTTTCGATGCAGACAGAACTTCGGCAGAAATTCTAGAAAATGCGAAAAAACTCGGTCGTGAATTTGTGATTCAGGCAGAAGGAACCGTAATTGAACGTGCTTCTAAAAATCCAAAAATTCCAACAGGAGAAATTGAAATTTTAGTTGAAAAACTTACGATTCTCAATAGCGCAGAATTACCACCTTTCACCATAGAAGACGAAACGGATGGCGGCGAAGAATTGAGAATGAAATACAGATATTTAGACATCAGAAGAAATCCTGTGAAAGACAAACTGATTTTCCGTCATAAAATGGCGCAAAAAGTAAGAAATTATCTTTCAGACAAAGGTTTTATAGAAGTAGAAACGCCAGTCTTGATAAAATCTACGCCAGAAGGAGCGAGAGATTTCGTGGTTCCAAGTAGAATGAATCAAGGGCAATTTTATGCGCTTCCTCAATCTCCACAAACCTTCAAACAATTATTGATGGTCGGTGGAATGGACAGATATTTCCAAATCGTAAAATGTTTCCGAGATGAAGATTTGCGTGCAGACAGACAACCAGAATTCACTCAAATCGATTGCGAAATGGCATTTGTAGAACAAGAAGATGTTCTAGAAATTTTCGAAGGAATGACGGCGCATTTATTGAAAGACATCAGCGGAAAAGAGTTTGGAAAATTCCCAAGAATGACTTTCGATGAAGCGATGAGAACCTACGGAAACGACAAACCAGACATCAGATTCGGAATGAAATTCGTGGAAGTGAATGAATTGGTTCAAGGAAAAGATTTCAAAATATTTGATGAAGCAGAATTGGTTGTTGGGATTAATGTAGAAGGTTGTGCAGATTATACCAGAAAACAAATTGACGAACTCATTGATTGGGTAAAACGTCCGCAAATTGGTGCTTCTGGAATGGTTTGGATTAAATTCCAAAATGATGGAGTTGTTACTTCTTCGGTAAATAAATTCTACTCTGAAGAAGATTTGAAGAAAATTGTAGAAAAATTCAGCGCAAAACAAGGAGATTTAATCTTCTTAATGAGCGGAAACGCCAATAAAGTGAGAACTCAACTTTCTGCTCTTAGAATGGAATTGGGGAACAGATTAGGCTTAAGAAAAGGTGATGAATTTGCTCCACTTTGGGTAATAGATTTCCCACTTTTAGAATGGGACGAAGAAACTGGAAGATATCACGCAATGCACCATCCTTTTACTTCGCCAAAACCTGAAGATGTACATTTATTAGAAACTGAACCAGGAAAAGCACGAGCAAACGCTTACGATATGGTGCTGAACGGAAACGAAATTGGCGGTGGTTCTGTAAGAATTTTCAATAAAGAATTGCAGAGCAAAATGTTTGATTTATTAGGGTTTTCTAAAGAAGAAGCAGAAGCGCAATTTGGTTTCTTGATGAATGCTTTCAAATTCGGAGCGCCACCTCATGCTGGTTTGGCTTTCGGTTTTGACAGATTGGTTGCGATTCTGGACGGAAACGAAGTGATTAGAGATTACATTGCATTCCCGAAAAACAATTCTGGACGAGATGTGATGATTGACGCACCTTCACCAATTCACGACGAACAACTTAATGAATTGGCATTGAAAGTGAATTTGTAGAAATATACAATCCTTAAAGGTTTCTAAAACCTTTAAGGATTTAAAAAAAATAATTTGTAAATTAGAGCGAGGTTTTTTCCCTCGCTTTTTTATTATTCAATATCATTAACATCGGATAAAATAAAAATTAAAATTATCCGATATTAAGAAAAATTTCTTACCTTTGTCAAATGAATTGGCAAAAATATCCTTATCTCTTTGAAGGTTTAGAAAAACACCTCGAAAGAATTCTGCAAAAAAAAACAGAATTAGATCAATTACGCCCAATTCCAAGCTATGCTGTGAAAAGCATTAAAGAAAGTTTAATGCTAGAATGGACGTACAATTCTAATAGCATCGAAGGAAATACTTTGACACTTCACGAAACAAAAATGGTGATTGAAGAAGGTTTTACCATCAAAGGAAAATCTTTGAGAGAACATTTCGAAGCCATAAATCATCAGGAAGCGATAGAATTTGTAGAGTCTTTAATATCGGATAAACAAAATTTGTGCAAAACCGATATTATGAGAGTTCATTATTTGGTTTTACAAAAAATTGAAAAAGATTTTGCTGGAATGTTCAGAACTTCTGGTGTAAGAATTTCTGGAGCAAATTTTACTCCACCTAATGCTTTTAAAGTAGATGAATTGGTAACAGAATTAATTGATTGGGTAAATTCATCAGATATAAATATTATTATAAAAGCGGCAATTTTTCACCACAGATTTGTTTGGATTCATCCTTTTTTTGATGGAAATGGTAGAACTGTACGTTTGATTTTCAATCTTTTATTGATGAGAGAAGGTTTTCCTCCTGCAATTATCCTCAAAAATGATAGAAAAAAATATTATGACGCTTTAAACTTGGCAAATAATGGAGATTATTCTAAAATTTTATTATTAGTTCTTCAAGCTTTGGAGAGAAGTTTAGACATTTATTTAGGTTCTCTCAATAATACGTATGATAATTATCGCCCGATTTCTAATATTGTAGAAGAAGAAAGGCTTCCTTATGGACAAGAATACGTAAGTTTATTGGCTAGAAAGGGAAAAATAGACGCTTTCAAGGAAGGTAGAAATTGGCTTACAACCAAAGAAGCTGTTCTAGATTACATAGAAAAGCGAGAAAGAAAAAGAAAATTAAATTGATTTTTGTAAATTAGAGCGAGGTTTTTTCCTCGCTTTTTTTTGAAATTAAACGATTATTTGATTTCTGATATATTTCAGTTTAAAATTATTATTCACGCAATAGCAATAGCGTAACTTTGCACTACTAAAAACTATTATTATGTTCGAGTGGCTTAAAACCTTACTTTTCCCAACTGAAGACCCAAGTGTAATTCAATCATTAGTGACTATAATGCTTGCAATAGGTACTGGAGTTTTCTTTGGAAGATTGAAAATGGGCAAAATTACCTTCGGTGTTTCTGCAGTAATGTTTACTGGATTAATATTGGGGCATTTTGGCTATAGAATGAATGAAGAAATTTTCGATTTCATTAGAGATTTCGGTTTGATTTTGTTTGTTTATGGTATCGGATTACAAGTAGGACCATCATTCTTTTCTTCTTTTAGAAATGAAGGTTTAAAGTTTAATATTCTTGCTGTTTCTACAGTTTTATTCGGCGGATTCATCACTTTTCTACTCTTTAAATTCACAGGAGTGAGCATAGAAAACTTGGTGGGAATTATGAGTGGCGCTGTAACGAATACACCAGGTTTAGGAGCTGCTAAAAATACCATTGTAGAATTAAAAAATCAGTTTCCAGATAAAACATTTGACGATCCAACTATTGGTTACGCCATTACTTATCCTTTAGGTGTTTTTGGAATCATTGGTGTCATTATTTTATCTAAAGTTCTTCTAAAAATTCATCCTGATGTAGAAATGAGAAAATTCAGAATGAATAAAATTAATCGCGAAGAACCATTAGTACACAAAAAACTAAGAGTTACGAATCCTCAATATTTTGGAATTCCATTAGGCGAAGTAATTAGCAACATAGGATATGATATTGTAGTTTCTAGATTAAAACACAGTGGCGAGGTTTCGGTTTTTTCACCAAAATTAGACACAGAACTTCAAGACAGAGACGTACTGATGATTGTAGGAAAAGACGCGGATTTAGAAGATTTCATCAAAAAAGTAGGAAGACCTTCTACTGACTCTTTCATAGAATCTGATTCTGATATTAACAAGAAAAATATTTTCGTAACCAAACCTTCTGCAGTTCACAAAACACTCTCAGATTTAGATTTGTACAATGCTTATGATGTAAAAGTAACTAGAGTTTTCAGAGCGGGTAAAGAAATGATTCCTAGACCAAGTTTAGAACTTTTCTACGGAGACATTTTGAGAGTTATTGGCACTGACCAAGGTATTAAAGAAGCAGAAAAAATTATTGGTAATCAAGAGAAAAAATTAATAGAACCAGATTTCTTATCTCTTTTCGGAGGTTTATTAATTGGGATAATCGTAGGTTCTATTCCGTTAGTGATTCCTGGTTTACCAATTCCTTTAAAATTAGGATTTGCAGCAGGACCACTTATTGTAGCATTACTTATTTCTAGATATGGTGGTATTTCTTTCATTCACTCTTATATCAATAACGGAGCGACTTATTTCATGAAAGATTTAGGAATTTGCTTATTCTTTGCAGCAGTAGGTATTCATGCAGGAGAAGGATTCTATGAAAATTTCATCAAATATAACGGTTGGCTATGGATTTTATATGGTTCTGCAGTAACTTTCATTCCATTAATCTTAATGGTGATTGTAGGAAGATTTTTCTTAAAAATCAATTATTTACAATTGGTAGGAATTATGAGCGGAAGTTATACAGACCCAGCTGCATTATCATTCAGTACCAATTATTTAGATTCTGACATTCCAATCCAAAGTTACGCACAAGTTTATCCTTTGGTTACCATTGCCAGAATCTTTACCGCAAGTTTATTAATCTTGCTACTGACTTAAAAATTAATCTTTGACCCAATAAAAAAATTCCATCAATGATTTGATGGAATTTTTATTTTATAGAATTTCTAAATTTTTTAGAATTATTTTCCTACTGTTTCTGGGAATCTAGCTTCTGTAAATTCTCTAGAAATTGCAGCTTTTTCGAATTTTAATTTACCGCTCATGGTTTCTAAAATCACACCGTCTTCTACTACTTGTACAATTTTAGCATGCATTCCAGAAGTGGTTACTACTCTAGCGCCTGGTTTTAGAGAATCTTGAAATTGTCTTTCTTTCTTTTGCTTCGTAGTCTGTGGTCTCAAGATTAAGAAGTAGAAAATTACAATCATTAAGACAAATGGTAAAATCATTGAGAAGAAATCACCTCCACCTTGTGCTTGTAGAAATATTGTTGTAAACATTTTTTTATTTTTTAGGGTTGAATATCTGCTGAGAATCTAATTTCGATAGGAACTTGTGCTACGTTTGCATACACTTCTGCTGATTTATACACTACACCATCAAAATTAGTAGAATCAAATTTCAGTGTAATTTGACCTTTTTGACCAGGCATAATTGGCTCTTTAGTATAATCTGGAGCTGTACATCCGCAACCTGGTTTTACCGCAGAAATAATCAAAGGATTTTTACCTGTGTTGGTTACTTCGTAAACGTGTTCTACCACATCTCCTTTTTTGATTTTTCCGAAATTAAAATCTGGTTCAGAAAGTGCTAATGTAGTTTCTGCATGATTTTTTGCTTCGCTTACTAAATCACTTTGTTTTACTACTCTATCATCTGCAAAAGGATCTTTCTGCTCTGTTGTAGTAGTAGCAGTTGATGTTTCTGCTGCTTCATTTTTTTTACAAGAAGCTAAAGTCAAAACAGCTAGTAAGCTTAAACCTAATATTCTTTTCATTGATTCTGATTTTTTAAAAATTTCCTCAAATTTAATCAAAATTTATGCTCTAGAAATATCTTTCGTGTATTTATCTAAGATTCCGTTCACAAAAATCTGACTTCTATCGGTAGCAAACACTTTAGAAACCTCTATATATTCATTGATAATCACTTTTGCTGGAGTGAGAGGGAAATTATCTATCTCTGTAATAGCTGTAATTAAAATCAATCTATCCATTAAAGAAATTCTTTCTAAATCCCAATTTTCAAGTCTTTCTTCGATTTTTTTCTCAGAATTTTCCCAGT
>DITA01000144.1:17434-17982 GCA_002422665.1 Flavobacteriales bacterium UBA6196 | reverse complement strand
GTGACGCTAGTTGGCGGAATGCTTTCTGCGCTAAACATTGTCTCTGAGAAAGAAATTGGCACGATTGAACAAATTAATGTTTCACCCATCAAAAAATCTACTTTCATCCTAGGGAAACTTATTCCCTTTTGGATTTTGGCAAATGTAGCTTTTACCATGGGACTTTTGGTTTCCAGATTTGTCTATGGGATAGAAATTTATGGGAGTTTACCACTGCTTTATTTCTTCGTAGGAGTTTATCTTTTAGCCATTTTAGGATTTGGTTTATTGATTTCCACCTATAGCGAAACGCAGCAACAGGCGATGTTTACCATATTTTTCTTCATGATGATTTTTATAATGATGAGCGGTTTATACACGCCCATTGAAAGCATGCCAGAATGGTCTCAAAAACTGACGCTTCTTAATCCGCTTACGTATTTAATAGAAGTGATTCGATTAATTATGCTCAAAAATTCTGGATTCAAAGATTTAATTCCTCAGTTTATCTCCATTTTAGGAATGGCAGTTTTCTTTAACTCTTGGGCTGTTTGGAATTACAGAAAGAC
>DITA01000144.1:6696-17355 GCA_002422665.1 Flavobacteriales bacterium UBA6196 | reverse complement strand
CAAAACACTTTTGTAAAAGACAATTACACCAAAAAAGAAGTGTACATCACCATGAGAGATGGTGTAAAATTATTCACCTCCATCTACATTCCAAAAGATATTTCTTCTAAAAACAAATATCCTTTTTTAATGCAGAGAACCTGCTATTCTGTAGCGCCTTATGGTGAAGATCAGTATAAAAGAAGCCTTGGTCCGAATAAATTTTTACAAAACGATAAGTATATTTTCGTCTATCAAGACGTTCGCGGAAGATACATGAGCGAAGGTACATTTACCAACATGACACCACAAGTAGACCATAAAACCAAGAAAGATGTAGACGAAAGTACCGATACTTATGACACGATTGATTGGCTCATCAAAAATATTGAAAACAATAACGGAAATGTAGGTCAATACGGAACTTCTTATCCAGGTTTTTACGCTGCAGTTGGTACTTTAGCAAATCACCCCGCTTTGAAAGCTTCTTCTCCTCAAGCTCCAATTTCTGATTTTTGGTTTGACGATTTTCATCACAATGGTGCTTTTATGATGGGATATTTTAGAACTTTCCCTGTTTTTGGAGTACAAAAATCTAAACCTGAGAATTCTGCTTGGTACACAGAACAAAGCAAAAAATTAGGCGCAAAATCTGAAGACGGTTCACTTTTTTTCAATGAAATGGGAACGTTAAAAGAAGGCATTGACAAATATTATGGAAGAGATAATTTTTTCATCAATGAAATTGTAGACCATCCTAATTATGATGATTTTTGGAAAAAAAGAGACCTTTTACCTCATCTTAAAAACATAAAACACGCGGTAATGACGGTTGGCGGTTGGTTTGATGCAGAAGATTTAAGAGGTCCGCTTCACATTTATAAAACCATCGAAAAAAATAATCCTAAAGCGAAAAACTCTATTGTAATGGGACCATTTTCTCATGGTGGTTGGTCTTATGAAATGGGAAAACATTTTCATAATGAAGTATATTTCGGGGATAGCATTGCTACTTTTTATCAAAAAAATATAGAAACTCCGTTCTTTAATCATCATTTAAAGAATACTAAATCTGCAACTGAACTTCCTGAAGCCTATATGTTTGATACTGGTAAAAAGGAATGGAAACAATTTGCAGAATGGCCACCGAAAAATGCTCAAAAAACTGCTTTTTATTTAAGAGAAAACGGACAATTTAGCTCAGAATCTCCAAGTTCTGCTTCTTTCACAGAATATTTTTCTGACCCCAATAAACCAGTTCCGAGCAGTACCAATTTGAAGGAATTCAATGGTTTCACGCCTAGAAATTACATGAGTGAAGACCAAAGATTTGCAGAAAATAGACCAGATGTAGCTTCTTTTACCACAGAAATCCTTGCAGAAGACCTTACTTTGGCTGGAGAAATTAAAGTAAAATTAAAAATAGCGACTACAGGGACAGATGCAGACTTTTTCGTGAAACTCATTGATATTTATCCTGCAGACGAAAAAGGAATGAAAGAAAAACCGGGCGTAATCTACGGAAATTATCACCAAATGGTAAGAAGCGAAATTATGCCTGCGAGATTTAGAAATTCTTTTGAAAAACCAGAAGCATTGGTTCCTAATCAAGAAACAGAAGTGGTTTTTAACCTTCAAGATGTATTACACACTTTCAAAAAAGGTCACAAAATCCAAATTCAAGTGCAGAGTACGGCTTATCCTCTATTTGCTGTAAATCCTCAGAAATTTTTAGAAAATCCTTACAAAGCAGAAAAATCTGATTATACTAAAGCTTTCCAAAAAATCTTCAACAACTCAGTGATTGAAGTGGAGATTTTAAAATAATAAAATGATAGAATTGGCAGAAGAAATCTTCTGCCAATTTATTTTAAATCAAAAAATAATAGCTAACTTGTCAAAAAAAATTGGTTATGCAACCCGAAAAACCTAAAAACCTTAATGACCACCTTGCTAATGAAAGAACTTACTTAGCATGGTTAAGAACGGGAATTGGAGTGATGGCGTTCGGTTTTGTAGTGGTAAAATTCTCTCTTTTTTTGAAACAATTTTCACTGATATTTGGAAACCAAAACATCATTCACAACAAAAGTTATTCAGCAGAAATTGGAATATTATTAGTTGTTTTTGGACTTATAATTTCCATTTTTGGATACTTCCGTTATAAAAAAACCGAAAAACAGATTAATGAAGATTCATTTAAAAACAATTCTTTTTTAATCGGGCTTTCAACCATTATTTTGATTGTTTTCACCTTGATTCTCATTTGGTATTTAATTACCAGCGTAGAATCTTATGCGAAATAATTAAACCGTTTTCTTAGCTTCTTCCCAAAGAATATCCATTTCTTCTAAAGACATTTCTGCAAGGTTAAGGTTCTTTTCTAAAGCCAATTTTTCTAGCGTTTGGAAACGCTTGATGAATTTAAGATTGGTACGTTCCAAAGCAGAATCTGCATTAAGACCAGAAATTCTAGCATAATTAATCAGCGAAAAGAAAACATCTCCTAATTCTTGTTCCTTTTTTTCGGGATTGGTTTCGGCGTGAAATTCGGCAAGTTCTTCATCTACTTTTTTCCAAGCATCTTCGGCAGAAGCAAATTCAAAACCGATTCCTTTTACTTTTTCCTGAATTCGATATGCTTTGATAATCGGTGGCAAACTTTTCGGAACTCCTGCTAAAATAGACTTGTTTCCTTCTTTTAGCTTCAGTTTTTCCCAATTTTGCTTCACTTCTTCTTCGTCTTTCACTTCTACATTTCCATAAATGTGAGGATGACGGAAAATGAGTTTCTCGTTAAGTGAATTAATCACATCTGCAATATCAAAACTCTTCTTTTCGGAACCAATTTTAGCATAAAAAACCAAATGCAACAAAACATCGCCCAATTCTTTCTTAATTTCGGTGAGATTTTCTTCGAGCAAAGCATCAGAAAGTTCGTAGACTTCTTCTAGCGTCAAATGTCTCAAAGATTGCAAGTCTTGCTTTCTGTCCCAAGGACATTTTTCTCTCAAATCGTCCATAATATCGAGTAATTTAGAGAAAGCTTCTAGTTTTTGTTCTTTGGAATTCATGATGATGTGTGGATGTGATTATGTGATAAAAAAAACTTTGTCAAAGTTCGGAACTTTGACAAAGCTATGCAAATTACTTATTGCTAAAAGCAAAAAGTGAGATTATCCTTGTTTTCTTTGCGTAGATTTTACGGTAGTTTTAGCAGATGAAGATGCTTTCGCTTTTGGCGCAGCTGGTTTTTCTGCTTTTGGAGCCGCTTTTTTAGCTGCTGCTTTCTTTTCTACAGATTTTTCTTCTACTATTTCAGCGTCTTCTACCGCTGGTTCTTCTGCTTTTACAAAAGCTTCTGGCTTAATATATCCTGCTTTTTGCAATAAGTTATACCATTGTACCAATTTCTTGATATCTGAACCGTAAACTCTATCTACGTCATAGTTTGGTAAAACTGAAGACATGAATGCTTTTAATTCATTATCAGAAGATTTGTGATTAATGGCTTCTTTATAGTCAAATTTTTCAGCAATGTTTTTCATTACTTCAAAAAGTGGAACTTCTTGGTCAAAAGTATAAATCGCAATATTGTCTAATAAACTTACTTGAGAAGTATTAGAAATGCTTGCTTTTTTTCCTGTAGAAATATCTTCTACGATAAAACCTGATCTTAATTGCGTTACTAGGGTAAACAAACCTGGTTTCCCAGAAATCGAAATTATTTTTTCTAACTGCATTTTATTTTTATTTTTTTAAGTTCAATAGAGTTGTGTTCAAGATTTTTTGGTGATTCTATAAGTCTCGAACATGAAGTGTTTGTTACTTCGGAAATCTCATTTTATATCCTACATGAATATCTCCTGAAGTAATTTTAGTCAATTTTCCTTTGATGATTTTTTTCTTTAGAGGACTGAGTTTATCCGTAAAAAGTACGCCTTCTATATGGTCATACTCATGCTGAATTACTCTGGCTCTAATGTCTGAAAAAGTTTCGGTATGTTTAACGAAATTTTCGTCAAAATATTCTATCAAAATCGTTTCTTTTCTACTTACATCTTCTCTCACATCTGGAATCGAAAGACAACCTTCATTAAATTTCCATTCATTACCGCTTTCTTCTAAAATTCTAGCGTTGATGAACACTTTTTTGAAATCTTTCAACTCATCTGCAATATCTTCGTAGTCTTCATCATCTGCTAATGGAGTTACATCTACGATGAAAAGACGAATATCTAAGCCAATTTGAGGCGCAGCAAGACCTATTCCATGTGCTGCGTTCATGGTTTCGAACATATTGTCTATAAGTTCTTTAAGCTCAGGATAATCTGGTGAAATATCATGGGCTTTTTTTCTTAAAACTGTGTCTCCGTATGCTCTGATTGGTAAAATCATCTTTGTTTTTGTTCTAAAAAATTCTGTAAAATTATGGTAGCACTCACTTTATCGATGAGCGCTTTTTCTTGTCTCTGTTTTTTATTTTTCCCACTTTGAGAGATAAAAAACGAAGCCATTTTTGAGGTAAAACGTTCATCAAACCGATGAATTTCTACTTCGGGAAAAAGTTCTTTCACTTTTTCTATAAATTTTAAAATATCCGTCTCTATTTCTGATAAATTCCCCTTCAAATCAGTAGGTAAACCTATTACCAAAGTTTCAACTTTATTTTCTGAAAAATATTTTTCTAAAAAAGAAAATATATTTTTGGTTTCTACAGTAGTTAATGCACTAGCAATCAACTGCATATCATCTGTAGCTGCAATTCCGCAACGCACTTTTCCGTAATCAATAGCAACTACTTGACTCATAGTTTGCAAATTTACTAAAATTTTTCAGCTTGTAGAAATTCAAATTTTTGCTAATTTTAAACTCAGAAACTTTTCTACCCTATGAAAACACTTCTTTTAGTAAGACATGCCAAAAGTGATTGGCCAACAAACGTAGATGATTTTGACCGACCACTGAATGAGCGCGGACACAAAGATGCCCCTAAAATGGCGAAATTCCTCAAAGAAATTTCTGTAACCATAGATGCATTTGTGACCAGTCCTGCAAAAAGAGCATTGACTACTTGCAGATATTTTGCCGAAGTGTTCGAGAATAAAAACATTCAAAAAATAGAAGAATTATACAATGCTTCGCCTACAGAATTTTTAGAAGTGATACAACATCTGAACGATTCTTTAGATCATGTTGCCATTTTTTCTCATAATAACGGTATTACTTATTTTGCTAATTCTCTAACTAATGAAAATATAGAACACATGCCAACTTGTTCTGTGGTAGCTTTTAAAATTTCTGCCGAAAGTTGGAAAGAGTTTAAAAATGCAGAGAAAAATTTCTTATTCTTCCACAAGCCAAAAGAAATATAAAACATGAAAATTGCAGCAATAGACATTGGGAGTAATGCAGCAAGATTGCTCATCAATGAAGTAAAAGAACCTAAAAAAGGAAAGCCAGAATTCGTAAAACTGAATCTTCTGAGAATTCCTTTTAGATTGGGAATAGACGTTTTTACCACTGGCGAAATTGGCAAAGAAAGAAAGGAAATGGTCATTAAATCTATGAAAGTTTTCTCTCAATTGATGGAAATTTATGGGGTAGAACATTACCGAGCTTGTGCTACCAGTGCAATGAGAGATGCTAAAAATGGCAAAGAAATCATAGATTTGGTCAAAAAAGAATCAGGAATACAGATTGAAATTATTTCTGGCGATGAAGAAGCTACGCTTATCTACGAAAATCACGTAGCAGAAGGACTTGACAAAAATTTTGGATATTTATACATTGATGTTGGTGGTGGTTCTACAGAATTGACATACTACGAAAATGGCAAAATGAAATACGAACATTCTTTCAATATTGGTACGATTAGATTGCTCAATAATCTAGTGACCAAAGAAAATTGGGAAGAAATGAAAACCCAAATCAAAACCAAAATCGTGAGCAAAAAACCTATGGTTGCGATTGGTTCTGGCGGAAATATCAATAAAATTTTTAGCATGAGCAAAACCAAAGACGGAAAACCTTTATCTGTAAATGCTCTGAAAGTTTTTTATAAAGATTTAAAAGAACTTACCGTAGAAGAAAGAATGCTGAAACACAACCTAAGAGAAGACAGAGCAGATGTGATTGTTCCAGCGCTAGAGATTTTCAACAAAGTACTAGGTTGGGCAGAAATTTCACAAATTTTTGTTCCTAAAATTTCTGTTGCAGATGGATTAATTCACAGTATTTATGATAAAGTGAAGAAGTAAGGAATTTGAGAGATAAAAAACAAATGATATAAATACTTAATCTGCATCTTCTTCATCTAGAAAATTAAGTTCGTCATCTCGTTGTTCATAATCATGGGAAATTCCTGGAGGATTAAATAATCCCCAATGATCTGTAATGAAATGTTTTGGATTGAAATTTGCAACCCAATCTACAAATAGTAATCTAAATTCTTCTATTTTTTCTCTTACCATCAAATAATATTTCGCTTCTTCAAAACCAAACATTTCCAGACCATGATAAGCAACCATTAAGTCTCTTGCTGCTTTTCTAATAATTGCAGCGTTTTCCATTTTAAGGTCATACAACTTTACAGCTTCTGCTGAAGAAATTTTCACACAAATCATCATGGCATCTCCTAAAATTTGACCTTTATATGACTGCAAATGTTCATTATCTTCTGGAATCAAATCTGTGATGGTTCTTACTAATTCAAAAATTTCTTCTGCTTTTTCTAAAATAGCTAGATTACTAGGATTTTTCATTATAAGTTTTTTACTAAAATAGTAAGTTTTGACTAAAGTCAAAAGGATTTTACAATAAAAAAAGCGGACTAAAGTCCGCTCCTATTGATAATGTTTTTCAGAAAAAATTTAGTCTACACTCACCACTTCTTTGATGCTTGGTACAAATTGTTTGATGGTATTTTCTACACCTAGTTTCATGGTAGAAAAACTCATAGGACAACCAGAACAGTTTCCTTGCAGTTTTACCATTACTCTATTGTCAATAACATCTACCAATTCTATATCACCACCATCATTATTTAGAAACGGACGAATACTTTCCAAAGCTTCCATTACTTTGGTTACGATTTCTTCGTGAGTGAGTTTATCATTATTCATATTTTAATTGCTTTAAGCTTTCAGCAATCTGCATTCAGCTCATAGTTTAAATTTTCTAAATTTTAAAATTACTTATTGCTTATTACTAATTACTTATTTTTTGGTGGAGCAACCTGCCATTGTTGTAATTTTCACCGCTTCAGTTGGTGGTAGATTTTTATTTCTTTCCACTAAACTTTCTATCATTTTTTGTGCAGTTTCTTTATAGATTTCTGCAATTTTAGAACCTTCTTGTAATGCTACCGGCCTACCAACATCTCCCGCTTCTCTGATGCTTTGAATCAAAGGAATTTCACCTAAAACTGGAATTCCTAAATCTTCCGCCATAAACTGAGCGCCTTGTTTTCCGAAGATGTAATATTTATTTTCTGGCAATTCTTCAGGTGTAAAATACGCCATATTTTCTATCAACCCTAAAACTGGAATATTAATGCTTTCCATCGTAAACATAGCGATTCCTTTTTTCACGTCTGCTAAAGCCACATGTTGCGGTGTAGAAACGATTACAGCACCCGTTACAGGAACTTCTTGAATAATCGAAAGGTGAATATCTCCTGTTCCTGGAGGAAGATCAATCAATAAGAAATCTAGATTTCCCCAAGCTGCATCACGAATCATTTGGTTCAAAGCTTTACTTGCCATAGGTCCTCTCCACACTACTGCTTGATTCGCTCCAGAGAAATAACCAATCGAAAGCATTTTAACGCCGTAGTTTTCGATAGGTTTCATCATATTTTTACCATCTACTTCTACAGAAATTGGTTTTTCTGCTTCGGTATCAAACATGGTAGGAACAGATGGTCCGTAAATATCTGCATCTAGAACACCTACAGAGAATCCCATTTTTTGTAAAGTCACGGCTAAGTTTGCAGTAACCGTAGATTTTCCTACACCACCTTTACCAGAAGCAATGGCGATAATATTTTGAATTCCCGGAATTTCTTTTCCTTTGATTTGGTTTTGTTGAACTTGCGAAGGTTCAGGTGAAGTGATTTTAAGTTTCAGCACTACTTGGTCACCAAATTCCGTAGCAAAAGCCTGCTTCATGGCTGCTTCCAGCTTCTTTTTTTCGTGCATTGCTGGGGAATGTGCAATCATATCAATGTACACATCATCACCCATTACTTGGAAGTTTTGTACTAAATCATCAACTTCTATTTCTTTCAGAAACTCCTGAACTCTGGTTTTCGTCAACATAATTTATTGAAATTTTTTGAGATACAAATTTACGTAAAAATAATTAATTTGGAATGAATAAAAATAACAATAATGGTAATTGATAGAATTGATTTACAATAAAAAAAACTTCAGATAATTCCGAAGTTTTTAATTTTTATCATTTAAAAAAATTATAACTCACCACCGTGATTATCCAATTGTCCTTCCCATTTAGAAACGGCTGAAGTAGCAAGTGCATTTCCTAAAACATTGGTCATGCTTCTTCCCATATCGCAAAAATGGTCAATCGGTAAAATTAAGGCAATTCCTTCTGGCGGAATTCCGAACATAGAACAAGTCGCTACAATAATCACCAAACTCGCTCTTGGAACTCCTGCAATTCCTTTTGAAGTCAGCATTAACACCAAAAGCATAGTGATTTGTTGACCAACTGTCATGTCGATTCCATAAATCTGAGCAATAAAAATAGAGGCAAAAGTCATGTACATCATGCTTCCATCTAAATTGAAAGAATATCCTAATGGTAAAATGAATGATACTATTCTGTTATTACAACCGAAACGCTCTAATTCTGTTACCAATTTCGGGAAAACGGCTTCTGAACTGGTGGTAGAAAAAGCGATAAGCAAAGGTTCTTTTATTCTTCTTAATAATTCGAATAATCTATTTCCTAAAATGAGATAACCTACAATACATAAAATCAACCATAAGATTCCAAGTGCAAAGAAGAAATCTCGAAGATAAATCGCATAAACTTTGAAAATTTCAAAACCATTGGTTGCTACAACTGCTGCAATAGCTCCCAAAACACCAAGTGGAGCAAACCACATGATATAACCTACCATTTTCAGAATAGCATGAGCACAAACATCTAAAAATTTGATTACAGGTTTAGAATATTCATCTCCCAAATGAGAAAGGGCAATACCAAACATAATAGAAAACAATACAATTTGTAGAACTTCATTGGTAGCAAAAGCTTCGAAAACGCTTTTTGGAACTACGTGTTTCACAAAATCTTCCAGAGAAAATCCTTTAGAATTATCCAAGATTTCTTTAGCAGAATTGGCATCTTGAATAGGCAATTTAGTAACGTGACCAGGTTCTAACCAATTTACCAAAACCAAACCTAACAAAAGCGAAACCAAAGACGCGGTAATAAACCAAAGCATTGCTTTACCTCCTACTCTACCAATCATTGCAGTATCTCCCATTTTCGCAATTCCCACAACCAATGTTGTAAAAACCAATGGTGCGATAATCATCTGTACTAATCTAATGAAAATGGTGCCGAGAAGTTTTATATTTTTAGAAAAAGATTCTGTATTTTCTGGAAACTGAGTGTGTACTACTCCACCAATAATTACCCCTAAAACTAAAGCAATGATAATTGCAAAGAAAAGTTTGTTTTGTCCTTTCATATATTGATTTTCTATAGAATACAAATATAGTTTTTTTAATGAAATATTGGTAATTGTTTTGAAGCGGTATTTCTGGACAAGCGATAGCAGTGGAAATCCTTTTTAGTGGCGGCAGCAAAGCTGCCGCCACCGAAAAAGATTGTAACGAATAGCGCGGTTCCGAAATTTCTTGAATGGCAAAAGCTTTGGAGAAATTTTCGGAATGGCCCAAAATAAAAAATCCCGAAAAAAATTCGGGATTATAAATTTATATTCGAGACTTGAATTAAGCTCTTAAATATCTAGCATATGCGTAACCTTCTTCTCCGTCTTTGGTTTTAATTTTCCACCATTCGTCTGAAGATTGTTCTACTAAAGTTACCACCTCACCTTTTGCCGCTTTTCCTAAAATTACGCCTTCTGTAGAAGGTTCTTGTCTGATGTTTAAATTAGAATTTTCTGTATCTACAGTTAATGGAGTTCCTTTAGCTAAACCTGTAATTTGTATATCTATATTAATATCAGAAGCTGAATAAGAGGCATCTATCTCTCCAAAAGCATCCCAAACTTTATTTTTTGCAGCGCTTGTAGAAGTATTTCCAGCAATGTAAAGAATGCCATCTTGCTCTACTACCTTTAAACCATTAATTTCAGCCGACTGCGCAGCCGAAACTACCTTTAAGTATTTATCTTGTAATGACATGGTAATTATTTTTTAACGTTATAATCATAATTTACTTTTCCTACTTTCAGGGCATCTACAGACATTTTAATTTTTCTTGCCTGTTCTGCTGTAACTTCTCCAGTTAAAGTAATTTCGCCATTCACCACGTCCATTTTTACTGATGGAAAATCCTTAATAGCATCTGCTACTTTTTGTTGAGTTTCTTGGTCAATCGCTGTAATCGTCTCCATTACAGGATCAGCAGCTTCTACACTTGCCATATCCATTACATCTCTTACTCCTTTAATATTTT
>DITA01000144.1:0-6534 GCA_002422665.1 Flavobacteriales bacterium UBA6196 | reverse complement strand
TTTTATAAAGTTTTATTAAATTTTTAAAAATTCAAATGAGATTCCAACAAAAAAGCACCAGAATTCTGATGCTTTTTAAATTTATTTTGAATAAATCAATTTTTTTATTTTTGGTTTAAATGATAGTAAGCTAACATTTTATAGTACAACTTAGCTGCTAAAAACGCAGTAGGTTTCACGTAAGGAGAATCCATTAACTCTACAATATCAAAATTCTATTAACCAATTATTTATAACCTAAAAGATGCAAAACATCTTCTGGTTTTTGCTCTTCGCTGAAAACTTCGTATTGTAATTTTCCGTTTTTAGCTTTTTGGATGAGAATATGTTTTGGCTGAGGTAATAAACAATGGTGAACTCCACCAAAACCAGCAATACTCTCTTGATAAGCTCCTGTGTTAAAGAAACCGATGTACAAAGGCTTGGTATCGCTGAACACTGGCAAATAAATCGCATTTGCATGTTGCTCAGAATTGTAATAATCATCTGAATCACAAGTTAATCCGCCCAAGAAAACTCTTTCATAAGAATCTTCCCAACGATTCAGCGGAAACATAATAAAACGCTTTGAAATAGCCCAAGAATCTGGAAGTGTCGTCATGAAAGAAGAGTCTATCATGTTCCATTTTTCTCTGTCGTTTTGGCGTTTTTGAGAAATAATTTTATATAAATTCCCAGCACTTTCACCTACGGTAAAACTACCAAATTCAGTATAAATGTTTGGTTCTTCTACCCCTTCTTCTTCACAGAATTTTTTGATTTGATACACAATTTCATTTGCCATGTATTCATAATCATAATCAAATTGAAGAGAATTTTTAATTGGGAAACCTCCACCAATATTTAGTGAATCTACTTCTGGAGCAATTTTTTTCAATCTTGCATACACTCTCAAACATTTGAAAAGCTCATTCCAATAATACGCAGTATCTTTAATTCCGGTATTGATGAAAAAGTGAAGCATTTTCAACCTTGCATTCGGGTGTTCTGCGATTTTTTGGCTGTAATAAGGGATAATATCTTTGTACCCAATTCCTAATCTGCTGGTATAAAATTCGAATTTCGGTTCTTCTTCCGAAGCAATTCTAATCCCAATATCAAAAGTAGTATCTATACTTTCGGTTAATTTATCTAATTCTCTGTAATTATCTAAAACAGGAATTACATTTTCAAAACCATTATTGATTAAATCTGAAATTTTAGCCAAATAATCATCAGTTTTGAAACCATTACAAACCACTTCTATCGTCTTGTCAATTTTCCCTGTTTCGAATAGATTTTTAACAATATTCATGTCAAAAGCAGAAGACGTTTCGATAGAAATATCATTCTTAAGCGCTTCTTCTAATACGAAAGAAAAGTGCGAAGATTTGGTACAGTAACAGTATCTGTAAGAATTTTTATATTCATTCTTTTTGATGGCATCTTTAAACCACGTTTTTGCACGCTGAATGTTTTGCGAAATCTTAGGTAAATAACTGAATTTCAACGGAGTTCCGAATTTTTCTACCAAGTCCATCAAAGGAATATCATGAAAGTACAACTGTTGATCCTCATACTTAAATTCCTCTTGCGGAAAGTAAAGTGTTTGGTCAATAAGTTCAGCATATTTTATCTTCATTTATTGCAAAAATTTAAGACTACAAAAATGCGAAAAAAGATTGGATTTTTTGAGTTAAAAATTCACAAATTTAGTTTCCGATAAAAATCAATACATCACCGTTTTCATAATTGATTTCTACGGTGTTTTCACGGGCAAAATTTCGGGTTCCTACTCTTTTGGTTAAACTCAATTCTTCGTTAAAGAGCTCCCAGTTAAGACCTTTAGTCGAAATTTTTTCTACAAAAGGAAATGGTAAAAGCGAAATCATCTTTCCTTCTACTTCGTGAATTTTAAAATTTTTGGGAATGAAAAAATATCTGGAAAAATCGTCAAAAAAAGTGATTTCCATTTCATTTTTAAATAGAAAAGCTACGTGAAGATTTCCTAAAAAATGGTCTTGTTCACCTCCGCTTCCTCCGAAAACGTCTACTTTTTGTACTCCTTGATTTTTAAGAATATCCAAAGCTTTTTGAAAATCTGTAAAATCTTGATCTGGAGTATGAATAAATTTTTCGTGGTAAATATTTTCGTCACTGCCTTCATGAGAATCAAAATCTCCTGAAATAAAATCGAGTTGAGCTAAAGGAAAATTTTTCTCTTTCAAATAATGAAAAGCACCATCGCTACAAGCAATCACATCATAACCTTCCGTTTCGGGAAGATTTTTCGGCGGAGTTCCGTTGATGAAAAGGAGGGCTGTTTTCAAATTTTATTAATTTTCATCGGGCTTTACCCGATGCTATTTCTTATCGCCACTTCGTGGCTCTTTTCACTTTTTACTTGGCTCTTTCAGAAGGATTCCAATAGTCTTCTTTTTCGCCAGAAATTTTAGAAATATATCTCGCTAAAATAAAGAGATAATCAGACAATCTATTGAGATATTTGATGAGTTCTGGCCTTACTTCTTCGGTTTCATCGAGGAAAACCATTGTTCTTTCTGCTCTTCTGCAAACGGTTCTGCAAATGTGAACTGTTGCCGCTGCTTTTCCGCCGCTTGGTAAAATAAAGAATCTTAATGGTTCTAATTCTGCATCTAAATCATCCATCCAAAGTTCTAATTCTGTAATTTCTTTCTCGGAAATCATTAAATCTAAACGATTTTTACCGTTGGCTAAAATCAGTTTATCAGTTGGAGTTGCCGCTTCTGAACCCACAGTAAATAAATCAAACTGAATTTTCTGCAGTTGATTCAATACTTTTTCATCAGAAATTTCGGCTTTTGCCAAACCAATGAACGCATTGAGTTCGTCTAAAGTTCCGTAAGATTCTACTCTTGCTGCTGCTTTAGAAACTCTAGTTCCTCCGTATAAAGAAGTTTCGCCTTTATCGCCAGTTTTGGTGTAGATTTTCATAAAATTGATGGATGTTGGAAGTTAGATGATGGATGTTTAGAATTTTTCAAATCTAAAATTCTCACCCAAATAAGCTTGTCTTACTTGTGGATCATTGGCTAAATCTTCTGGAACACCTTCTTTTAAGATGTTTCCTTCGAACATGATGTAGGTTTTATTGGTAATCGCTAAAGTCTGTTGAACATTGTGGTCGGTTATCAAAACGCCGATATCTTTTTTAACCAAACTTCTAATGATTTTCTGAATATCTTCCACAGCAATTGGGTCTACTCCTGCAAAAGGTTCGTCAAGAAGAATGAAATCTGGGTCTGTAGCGAGACAACGCGCGATTTCGGTTCTACGTCTTTCTCCACCAGAAAGTAAATCTCCACGGTTTTTACGAACGTGCTCTAGTGAAAATTCTTCAATCAGTTCGTTGGTTCTGCGGATTTGTTCTTCTTTAGATTTATTGGTGAGTTGTAAAACGCCTAAAATATTATCTTCTACTGACAATTTTCTGAAAACAGAAGCTTCTTGAGCCAAATAACCGATTCCTTTTTGCGCACGTTTGTACATGGCATCATTGGTAATATCTTTCCCATCAAGCGTAATTTTGCCAGAAGTAGGTTTTACCAATCCCACAATCATGTAGAAAGTAGTAGTTTTTCCTGCACCATTTGGTCCAAGTAAACCTACAATTTCTCCTTTTTTTACTTCTACGGAAACGCCTTTTACTACTTTTTTTGGCCCGTATTCTTTAATTAAATTTTCGCCACGTAAAATCATAGAGACAAAGATATGAAAAATGTTGGATGTTAGATGTTGGATGTTTTTATTGCAAAACCCTTTCTGCGTTTTTTGTATTTGCATAAAACGCAGAAAGGGTTGGTTATATTTTGAACTGAATGTAATTTTTAGAAAATTAGGTTCTTAAAATTTTAGAAGTAGAAAATGAAGCCAATAAAAAAATCAAAATTTACTTCCTTTAGGATTGAGGTAAATAAATTTTGATTTTTATGAAAGTTATTTTTAGAAAAATAGGTTCTAAAAATTCCTGAACTTGCGCCCCAGATTGAGCGGGATGTTTGAGCTCTTTTTTCTGCGGCGGCTTCGCCACCGCAGAAAAAAAGCGAGTAGCGAAAGCTGGAATTTGGCGCCTTATTGATTTAAAAGAATAGCAGCTTCTTTGGCAGCATAGGTGAAAATCATATCTGCACCTGCTCTTTTGATACAAGTAAGGCTTTCTATAATGGCTTTGTCATTATCTAACCAACCGTTTTGAGCAGCCGCTTTCAGCATTGCGTATTCTCCGCTTACATTATAAACTGCGATTGGCAAATCTATTTCCTGACGAACTTTTGCTACAATATCTAAATACGGAAGACCCGGTTTTATCATAATAATATCAGCGCCTTCTTCCATGTCTTTGTAAACTTCATTTAAGGCCTCTCTAGAATTATGAAAATCCATTTGGTAAGTCTTTTTATCTTTTGGAATTTCCTGAAAATCTTTCGGAGCAGAATCTAATGCACTTCTGAAAGGTCCGTAAAATGAACTTGCATATTTTGCAGCGTAGCTCAAAATTCCTACGTTGGTATGACCTGTTTCTTCTAAAGCTTGACGAATTGCAGCAACTCTACCATCCATCATATCACTTGGCGCCACAACATCTGCACCTGCTTCTGCGTGAGAAACAGACATTCTTGCCAAAGCATCATTAGTCGCGTCATTATCTACTTGTCCGTTGGTAATAATTCCGTCGTGACCATAGATTGAATAAGGGTCTAAAGCAACATCTGGCATTACAATCATTTCTGGAATGGCATTTTTAATTTCTCTGATGGTTCTTTGCATCAAACCATGCGGATTCCAAGCTTCGGTTCCGAGATTGTCTTTTAAATTTTCTGGAACTTTCATGTAGATATTCACCGCTTTTACACCCAGTGAAAAAAGTTCTTTACATTCTTTCACCGTTAAATCTACTGTTCTGCGGAAAATTCCCGGCATTGATGGAATAGCTTCCTGTGCGTTTTCGCCTTCCATTACGAACATTGGCATTACAAAATCATTGGTAGTGAGTACTGTTTCTCTAACAAGACTTCTGATGCTTTCGTTAGTACGTAATCTTCTATTTCTTGAAAAAATTATCATTTTTGGAACAAAGTTTGTTTTATACTCTGCAAATTTAGTTATTTATAACTATTGTGTATATCAATTCGTTTAAATAAATTTGTATATTCTTTGAGATAAGAATGAATTAAGTAAAATGAAAAGAACTTTATATTTTATATTATTTTCGGTAGGTTTATTAATGTTTTCGGGCGAAGCAAAAGCTCAACAAACATTAAGAGAACCGCTTTCTGATTCTCAAAAATCTGATGATGGAGTTTTAGTCGCTTATCCTAATCCTACAAGAGATTTTATCATTGTAAAAGCTAAAAACCCAATGCTAAAGGTAAAATCTGTAACTTTTTACTCTATTATTGGGACTCAAGTTTCAGAAACCATGGTAAACATGAACACCGCAGAAATTAGATTAGACAAACTGAAACCGGGCAAATATTTAATGAAATACACTTTGTCAGACAATACCCAAAAGGTAACGCAAGTGGTAAAACAGCAATAATTTTTTAACCATAAAAAAGAAAAACCATCGAAATTCGATGGTTTTATATTTTTGGAAATTTCTAAAGATTAGTAACCTCCAGAAACTTCTTCGTTTTTAATTAAGGCTTTTGCAGAAGATGTTCCTATTCTTTTCACGCCTAGGTTAATCATATATTCTGCTTCTTCTGGCGTTCTTACACCACCTGCAGCTTTTACAGGAAGTGAACCTGCGTTTTCTAGCATGATTTTAATTCCTTCTACAGTTGCTCCATTTGGTTTTCCGCCTTCTGTTTGGTAGAAACCAGTAGATGATTTCACAAATATTCTGTGTAAATCTTCAGCTTTGAAGTTTTCTTCAGCCCAAGTTGAGATTTTTTTGGTAATATCTGCAATTTGCTCATCGGTAAGCGCTGCGATTTCAATAATCCATTTTGCAATTTTACCATTATCTAAGCAAAGTTTTGTACAATCTACAAATTCTGATTTCACAGCATCTACTTCACCATTTTTGTACGCATCATAATTGATTACGAAATCTAATTCATCTACTCCGTCTTCGATTGCTTTTTGAGCTTCAGCTAATTTATGTTCTTTAGAATAAGTTCCTTCGTGGAAACCGATTACAGTACCGATTACTACGTTAGAATTTTGTTCTGTAAGGAATTGCTTCATTTTTTTAACATAATCAGGTCTTATCATTACTGCAAAAATGTCATTTTCGATGGCTTCTTTGGCAAGATTAATTACCGTTTCTAGCGTTTGTTCTTCGGTAAGACCGGATTGAGCTGGAGTTTTTAGATATGTAGAATCTAAATAAGTGTTGATTTTCATAATGTTACACTTTTAATTGTCTGTTAATACTTTGCTCCAAAGATATGAAAGTTTCTGTTCTTGTAACGCCTTTTAGCTTCTGTATTTTGCTTAAAATTTGCATGAGATGATCATTATCAATACAAAGCACTTTAAGGAAAACCGTCCAGTTTCCTGTAGTAT
>DITA01000034.1:0-8108 GCA_002422665.1 Flavobacteriales bacterium UBA6196 | reverse complement strand
TATTGAAAACCATAATCATAGGTTTCTGATGCGCATTGATTTCCATGAGAATTTGGTTCACAGAATCAATGTGGTCTTCAAAGCTTTCGTGAGAAATATCTACTACATGAATCAGCAAATCAGCCTCGCGAACTTCGTCAAGCGTAGATTTGAAAGATTCTACCAACTGAGTCGGCAATTTTCTAATGAAACCAACCGTATCTGTCAATAAAAATGGTAAGTTTCCAATCACTACTTTACGAACCGTAGTATCTAGCGTTGCAAACAATTTATTTTCTGCAAAAACTTCAGATTTAGAAAGCGCATTCATCAAGGTAGATTTTCCTACGTTGGTATATCCTACCAACGCAACTCTCACCACTTTTCCACGATTATTTCGTTGAGTCGCCATTTGTCTATCAATGGTTTTCAGCTTTTCTTTTAGAAGCGTAATTCTATCACGAATAATACGTCTATCAGTTTCAATTTCGGTTTCACCAGGACCACGCATTCCGATTCCTCCTTTTTGACGTTCTAAGTGCGTCCACATTCTGGTTAATCTTGGTAAAAGATATTGATATTGAGCGAGTTCTACTTGAGTTCTTGCATAAGAAGTTTGTGCTCTTTGTGCAAAAATATCGAGGATAAGATTGGTTCTATCGAGGATTTTCACTTCCATTTCTCTTTCTAAATTCTTCAATTGAGAAGGTGAAAGTTCATCATCAAAAATGGCAGTTCCTATTTCGTTTTCTTTTACAAAATTTTTGATTTCTTCTGCTTTTCCGCTTCCTACAAAGGTTCTAGAATCTGGTTGAGATAATTTTTGCGTAAAGCGTTTTTCTACAGTTGCACCTGCAGTATAAGCAAGAAATTCTAACTCATCGAGATATTCGGTAAGTTTTTCTTCGTCTTGATGCTGTGTAATTAAGCCTACTAAAACGGCTTTTTCGTATTGATGTTCTTTTTTTTCGAGCATAAGGTTTACTGACTACATTATTTTACAAAGGTAATATATATTCACCTATCATAGAGATTTTGAGAATTTCCATTTTAAAATCAATAAAAAAACGGTGATGGCGATAGAAATACTGTTGGTAACCATCATAGAAATGCTGTCTTTTACCACGCCATAATACAACCAAAGCACACTGCTGATGATTCCTATAATACAAGTGAGCAAAGAGATTTCTTTGGCTGATTTTTCCTTGAAAATTTTAACAATTTGTGGGATAAAAAGCGCTGAGGAAATTCCACCAGCTATAAACCCAAAGACTTCTGAATTGATATTCATATTTTTCTTTCAAAGAAAATTCCTTTTCTCCAAAAGAACATTTCAATGTTTAGAGAATCTTTTATAGAATTTACTTTTCAGAATATTTCCACTTGAGTAAAAGCATGATAACTGCTGATATACAGACTACTACATTGGTGAGAATTACAGAAGGAAGTTCTTTCCAAATTCCGTAAACCAACCAAATTAAAGTACTGGTCACCACAATCATAAAAGAAGTTACAGAAATATCTTTCACCGATTTAGACTTCCAAGTTTTAAAAATTTGCGGAACGAAGGTAATGCAAGACAATGTTCCTGCAATCAAGCCGAGAATTTCTGGGTTAAAATTCATTTGATAATGTGTTAATATGATGATGAGTTGATATGATGATTTTTTTTAATTCAAATTTGCGAATTTTTTCAAAATCTTCATCAAATCTACTTAATATCAAACTATCAGTCCCAATCTTCGGCAACAAATTTCATGGTTTGTCCATTTTTATTTTTCAAAGTCAAAAAATGTCCTTTTACTTGATATTTGGTTATCGTAGGTAATAATTTCCCGAAGTTTTCTTCTAATTTCATGTTTCCGTCACAATACATCATGGTAGAACCTACTCCTGAGAAATGTATTCTGTGATTATTTTTCAGTTTTACAGAGAAAAAAATACTGTTGCAGCCCATTTTTGCACCACCTCCTTTTTCGAAGTGAGTTAGGTCTAAATATGCTTTTTTCTGAATGAGTTCTTCTTTGGTAAATCCTTGAAATTCAACCAACATCCACTTTCTTTTCAGAGAAGAAACTTCTTTCTGTGGAGCAAAACTCATCATAAAAAATGAAATTGATAATAAGCTGATTATAAAAAAACGTGTTTTCATCATAGGTAATTTGTAACAGACCAGTCAAATTATATACCAATTTTCAAAAATCGCTTTTAATTCATACATTTACCCATAAAATTTTTTAGATCAATGAAAAGAATATTTTTACTATTCACATTTCTATTGAGCTTTGCACAAATGCGTGCAGACGAAGGAATGTGGCTGATGATGCTCGTAAAGAGATTAAACGGAAAAGACTTACAAAAACAAGGTCTTAGATTAACTGCAGAAGAAATTTATTCTGTAAACAACTCTAGCCTAAAAGACGCCATCGTACAGTTTAATGGTGGTTGTACCGCAGAAGTAGTTTCTAAAGAAGGTTTGCTTTTCACAAACCACCACTGTGGTTATGATGCTATTGCAGCACTTTCTACGCCAGAAAAAAATTATTTAAAAGATGGTTTCTTCGCCATGAACAACAAAGAAGAGCTTCCTGCAAAAAATCTTTATGTGAGATTTTTAGTAAGAATGGATGATGTAACCGCAAGAATCAACGGGAAACTTAATCCTCAAATGTCTGCTGACGAAAGACGCGCCGTAATCGAAGCAGAATACAAAGCCATCCAAAAAGAAAATTCAGAAAATGGTAAATACACTGTAGTAGTAAGAGATTTCTTCAGTGGAAATGAATTTTACTATTTCGTATATCAAGATTATAAAGACGTAAGATTAGTAGGAACTCCTACAGAATCTATCGGTAAATACGGTGGTGATACCGATAACTGGGAATGGCCAAGACATACTGGTGACTTCTCTGTTTTCAGAATTTATGGTGATGCTAACGGAAATCCTGCAGAGTATTCATTAAACAACGTTCCATTAAAACCTAAATATCACCTTCCTATTTCTATGAAAGGAGTAAAACCTGGTGATTTCACCATGATTATGGGTTATCCTGGTAGAACTAACAGATATTTAACTTCTTATGGAATCAATCAATTGGTTACTAAAGATTATATCGGTTGGGTAGATGCTTCTAAAACTGCAATGGATGTGATGAAGAAGTACATGGACAAAGACACTCAAATCAGATTAGATTACGCTTCTCAATACGCTTCTGTGGCAAACTACTGGAAAAACAGAGCTGGAACCATAGAATCTGTAAACAAAAACGGAACAGTTGCAGACAAACAAAAAGTAGAGGCTAAATTCCAAGAATGGGCAAACTTAGCAGAAAACAAAGCTACTTATGGAAATGTTCTTTCAGAAATCGAAGCGTATTACAAATTGATTGCTGATAGAAATTTAGAAAGAAACTACGCTACCCAATTCCAAAGAAATGCTAAATATGCAGTTCTTCCTTACAGAATTGGTGCTGCTCTTAAATCTTATATTGAGCAAAACGAAGCTGGAAAAGCAGCTATGAAAGCTAGAGTTCTAGCTGGTATAGAAGCTTCTTACGATGGTTTCCACCCAGTAGTAGAAAAAGATATGTTACAAACTTTACTTTCTCTTTATAAGAACAAAGTACCGTTTGATTATCAACTTCCGGTGATGAAATATTCTAATCCAGCAGAATTAGCTAACCAAGCAGACGCTTCTATTTTCAGCACCAAAGAATCTCTACTTAAATTCATCGAAAATCCTAGTTTAGCTGTTCTAGAAAATGATCCGCTTTACAAATTCTCAGGAATTATGGTGGCAGAAGCTATGATGTTTGGAGACAAATATGTAAAAGCTGATGACCAATTTGCTAAAAACACAAGATTATACTTTGACGGTCTTAGAAAATCTATGCNNCTAACTCTACTATGAGAGTAACTTTTGGTAAAGTAGACAGATTACCAATCAGAAAAGACAGACAATATTATGGCGTAAAAGATAACTTCTATACCGATATGAAAGGTATGGTGGCTAAATACAAAAAAGGCGACGCAGAGTTTGACTTACCTCAAAGATTGTTAGATTTATACAAGAAAAAAGATTTCGGCCCATACAAAGACAAAAAAGGTTACATGCCTGTAAACTTCTTATCAGATAATGATATTACAGGTGGAAACTCTGGTTCTCCTATCTTAAACGGAAATGGTGAATTAATTGGTCTTGCTTTCGATGGTAACTCTGAAGCACTTTCAGGAGATATCGTTTTCGAAAAACAATGGCAAAAAACCATCAACCTAGATGTAAGATTCTTACTTTGGGTAATGGATAAATATCACGGAGCTGGTTATTTATTAAACGAAATGACTATCAGAAAATAAGGCAACTTTGTTGCTTCTAAAATTAACCTCGGAGAAATTTCTTCGAGGTTTTTTTATTGCTTTTTAATCCGTTTAGTTTTTAAAAAACTTTTATAAAAACTCAAATTTTCTTATTTTTAGGAAATCATAATTTTTTAAACGTTTCTTTTTCCTCAAAATTCATAAAAATGACAACGGATTACATCACTTTTGAAGCAGAAATTAAACAAAATGGCACTATGAACGCTGCCTTTGTAGACTTTCCTTTCTCTACAGAAGAATTATTTGGCAAAAAAGGTCAGGTGAAAATCAAAGCTTTGCTTGACGAAAAAGTAGAATATAGAGGAAGCCTTGCCAAAATGAAAAGTGATTGTCATCTACTGGGATTAACACAAGAGGTGAGAAAACAACTCGGGAAAACGTTTGGCGATAAGGTTACGGTGAAACTTTGGGAAGACCAAGAAGAAAGAATTGTAGAAATTCCTGAAGATGTTTTAGAAGTTTTTGAAAAGAACAAAAAGGCTTTTGAAATGTATCAAAAAATGTCTTACACGCATCGGAAAGAATACATGAGATGGATTACCGAAGCCAAAAAACCAGAAACCAGAGAAAACCGAAAGGTGAAATTGATAGAAATGATTTTAGCAGGTAAAAAAGGAATATAACTTAAATATAAACGCGTATGAAATTAAAAAAACTTTTCCATTGGACGGTTATTGCTCCTATTTTAGCTTGGGTTATTTACTTTTTAACTCCCGATTCAGACAGTACAGTTATTTTAATGCTTTGTGGCGTTTTTTTAATGTTAAGTGTGTTTTCTGCAGTACACCATTCAGAAGTCATCGCACATAAAATTGGCGAACCGTTTGGAACCATTGTTTTGGCGATTTCCATTACAATTATAGAAGTAGCACTTATTATTTCGCTCATGACAGCAGGAGGAAAAGAAACCTCACATCTCGCCAGAGATACTGTTTTCGCAGCGGTAATGCTTATTTTAAACGGTGTTTTAGGTTTAAGTTTATTGGTAGGAAGTGTGAAATTTCACGAACAGTTTTTTGCGAGAACTTCTGCCAATTCCCTACTCGTTTCTTTGATTGCTATTTTAGTGCTTACCCTTATTCTTCCCAATTTTACCACCAGTGCAAATGGTCCTGTTTATACGCAACCTCAATTGATTTTTGTTTCTATAGCTTGTCTCACCATTTACAGCACTTTTTTATTGGTTCAAACCGTGAGACATAGAAATTATTTTTTACCCAAAAACAAAGAAGAAAAGGTTTCTGTTCCTACTTATAAAGAAAGTATTCTGAGTTTTATTACCTTATTGGTTTGTCTTGGAATAGTAGTATTAATGGCAAAAAAACTCTCTACGCCAATAGAAACGATCATTAGAAACGCAGGATTGCCACAATCTTTGGTTGGAGTTATCATTGCAGCAGTGATTTTATTACCAGAAGGAATCGCTTCCATTAAAGCAGCCAGAAAAGATGATTTACAGACCAGCCTCAATCTTTCTTTAGGTTCCGCATTGGCTTCTATCGGACTTACCATTCCTGCGGTTGCAGTAGTGTGCAGTATTTTTGATTTAGACCTTGTTTTAGGATTAGATTATAAATCGATGGTTTTGCTGGGATTATCTATTTTTATCACCATGTTATCGCTAAGTCGAGGAAAAACCAACATTCTCTATGGTGTGGTTTTACTTGTGAACTTAGCAGCTTATATTTTTACTGTAATTTATCCTTAATTAATATGAAAACCTACGAAACCGAAAGACTTTTACTCAAACCTACAGATTTAGAGGATGCCGAATTTATTCTTCAACTTTTAAATTCTGAAAGTTTCATCAAATATATTGGTGATAGAAACGTAAGAACCATAGAAGAAGCCGAAAACTACATTCGCAATAGATGTTTTCCTCAGTTTGAAAGACTGGGTTACGGAAGTTTTACCGTAATTCTAAAGGAAGATTCTTCTAAAATGGGAACTTGTGGAGTTTACGCTAGAGAAAACACCGATAATGCTCCTGATATTGGCTTTGCTTTTTTACCAGAATTTGAAGGAAAAGGCTATGGCTATGAAAGTGCCAATTTTATGAAAAATTTGGTTAAAAATGATTTCAATATCACCAAATTGGGAGGAATTACTGTAGAATACAACTACGCTTCCAGAAAATTATTAGAAAAACTGGGCTTAAAATTCCAAAAAAAATTCTTCATGGATGGTGACCCAGAAGAATTATTATATTTCGAAGCTGATTTATAAAGATTACTTCAAAATTTGAGCTGCGTGATTTTTGGTTTCTACTTTTTCGATGACTCCTGTACAAACAGAATTTTCATCAAATAAAAAGGTAGTTCTCACAATTCCCATGAATTCTTTGCCCATGAATTTTTTGAGTTGCCACACCCCGAATTTTTCACAAACTTCATGGTTTTCGTCAGCTAATAAATCATATTTAAACCCGAATTTATCATGAAATTTCTTTTGATTTTTCACAGGATCTGCTGAAATTCCCAAAATCGTAAAGCCTTGTTTCGTTAAGTATTCTATATTTTCATTAAGGTTACAAGCTTCTGCTGTACAACCTGGCGTATTGGCTTTCGGGTAAAAGAAAACCACCAATTTTTTCCCTTTGAAATCTGAAGATTTAACCAGATTTCCATCTTGATTATCTAATTGAAACGTAGGAAGTGTATCACCTATTTTTAACATAATGCTTATTTTTGTTCAAATTTACAGAAAATGACTAAAAAAGAGCGTGCAAAAATAGTAATGACTGAGTTAGAAAAAATCTATCCCGAAGTTCCTATTCCACTGAACCATAGAAATGCTTATGAACTATTGGTTGCTGTTGCACTTTCTGCGCAAACTACTGATAAAAAAGTAAACGAAGTAACTCCCAAATTGTTTTCTGTAGCTCCCAATCCAGAAAAAATGGCAGAATTGGAAGAAGTTGAAATCAAGGAATTAATTAAAGAAATCGGACTTTCTACCACCAAAGCCAAAAATCTAAAATTGATGGCCAATCAACTTCTAGAAAGACATGACGGCGAAGTTCCCTCTAATTTTGAAGATTTAGAAAATTTAGCAGGAGTAGGTCATAAAACGGCAAGTGTAGTAATGAGTCAGGCTTTTGGTGTTCCTGCTTTCCCAGTAGACACTCACATTCATCGATTGATGAAACAATGGAAATTAACCGAAGGAAAAAACGTGGTTCAAACTGAAAACGACGCTAAAAAACTTTTCCCAAAAGAAACTTGGAATAAACTTCACCTTCAAATTATTTTCTACGGCAGAGAATATTCTCCAGCCAGAGGAAATCAGGAGAAAGATTACATCACGAAAATGCTTTTTGAGAAATAATCAGATTTTTTCTACAAATTTTTGGAAAATATTATCCTTATTATAAAGAATTGGTCCATGTCCAAAACAAATAATTTGGGGATTTAATGCTGATAGTTTCTGAAGTGATTTTACGTTTAAATCTTGATTTGTAGTAAACATTTTTGGTGGAAGATGTAAACCAGGAATTGTAGTGAGTAAATTCATATTTGTGGCCACATCTCCCGCAATAAGGACTCCGTCTTCTTCTCTAAAAAAAGAGATATGCCCCATAGAATGACCTGGCGTTTCTATAACTCTGAAACTTCCTAAATAATCATTTTCTCGTAGCGTTTTAGAAACCGTGTATCCTGTTCCCGCCCAAAACTTCATTTGAAATCTCTCTACTAAATTTTTTGATGCATATTCTGAGGTAACTTCCCCTGATTCTGCGTTTTCTTTATCCC
>DITA01000033.1:0-6492 GCA_002422665.1 Flavobacteriales bacterium UBA6196 | reverse complement strand
ATTCTACCGTAATTCCGCCCAATTTGGTAATGTTGAAATCATTTTTAACTAAATTTTTCATAAAATGGGCACTTTCATAGCCATAGCCTTTTCCTTCAAATTCTGGTAAAAAAGCAAAGCCAATATCAGGAGCATTATCGGTGTTTTCTCTAGCGTAAACTCCACAAGTTCCCATTTTAGAAGAATCTTCCTTTAGAATTACGGTAAAACTTCCGTAACCCAGTCTTTCAAACTGAGGAAAACATCTATTGCGAATGTAGTTTTCGGCTTCTTCTATGGTTCTTACGTTTCTATCACCAATATATTTGATGAAACTTTCAGAATTTAAAAGTTGAAGAATAAATTCGGCATCATCTAAATCTGTAGGTTTGAGTAAAAGTCTTTCGGTTTCGTAGGTTTTCATATTAATTAAGGATAAATTACAGTAAAAATATAAGCTGCTAAGTTTACAAGTAAAACCACACCGTAAAGAATGTTGGTTTTTCCTCGACTTAGCGATAACATGGTGATAAAAATAGACAATCCCAGCAAAACCATCGATTTATAATCTAATCCTAAAACAAGGTCTAAATCAAAAATACTGCACACTACTGCAACTGCGGGAATAGTAAGTCCAATAGAAGCTAATGCAGAGCCTAAAGAAAGATTGAGGCTGGTCTGTAAATCATCTTTTCTGGCTGCTTTAATGGAAGCAATTCCTTCTGGTAATAAAATCACCGCTGCTATGATAACTCCAACCAAAGATTGTGGCAATCCTGCGTTTCTAATGATCGTTTCTATTGGCGTAGATAGTTTTTTTGCCATTAATACTACTATTCCGAGACAGACCAATAAGGTAATAAAACTCAGAATACTTTCTTTGGCAGTAGGAACAGAAACCACTTCTTCTTTGTTATTGGGTAAAAAATAATTTCTATGTCTCACCGTTTGAACCAATAAAAAAGTGCTGTAAATGGTGAGACAAGCTATAGAAACAAAAATTAATTGAGGTTGTGTATAAACAGGACCATTTGCGCTGGTGGTAAAATTGGGAAGAATAAGGGTAAGCACTAAAATAGCAATCAAAGAAACGAGTAGGGAATTGGCAGAAGTTCTCGCAAAAAACTGTTCGTGAAATTTCACACTTCCTACCAATAAACTTAAACCTAAAACACCGTTTAAAATAAGCATTACCGCTGCGAAAACAGTATCTCTGGCGAGATGTGAGGTTTCTTTTCCTCCTGCTGTCATGAGCGAAATAATAAGTGCTACTTCTATAATTGTAATGGAAATAGCCAAGACAATAGTTCCAAAAGGTTCGCCAATTTTATGTGCGATGACTTCTGAATGGTGTACTGCAGAAAATACACTTAACATTAAAAAAACGCCACAAAGCATTAAAATAACTGTACTGTCTGAATCGGGGGTTAAAAAGTAAATAACCCAAGCTAAAATAGGAGCAATAACCGTCCAATGGAAAAGTTTTTTTAATTTCATACGCGTTTATATTTAATTTATATTCCTTTTTTACTTGCTAAAATCATTTCTATCAATTTTACCTTTCGGCTTTCTCTGGTTTCTGGTTTTTTGGCTTCGGTAATCCATCTCATGTATTCTTTCCGATGGGTGTAAGACATTTTCTGATACATTTCAAAAGCCTCTTTATTCTTTTCGAAAATTTCTAAAACATCTTCAGGAATTTCTACAATTCTTTCTTCTTGGTCTTCCCAAAGTTTCACCGTAACCTTATCGCCAAACGTTTTCCCGAGTTGTTTTCTCACCTCTTGTGTTAATCCCAGTAGATGACAATCACTTTTCATTTTGGCAAGGCTTCCTCTGTATTCTACTTTTTCGTCAAGCAAAGCTTTGATTTTTACCTGACCTTTTTTGCCAAATAATTCTTCTGTAGAGAAAGGAAAATCTACAAAGGCAGCATTCATAGTGCCATTTTGCTTAATTTCTGCTTCAAAAGTGATGTAATCCGTTGTCATTTTATGAATTTTGAGAAAAAAGAAACGTTTAAAAAATTATGATTTTCTAAAAATAAGAAAATTTGAGTTTTTATAAAAGTTTTTTAAAAACTAAACGGAGTAAAAAGTAATAAAAAACCTCAGAGAAATTTCTCCGAGGTTAGTTTTAGAAGCAACAAAGTTGCCTTATTTTCTGATGGTCATTTCGTTTAATAAATAACCAGCTCCGTGATATTTATCCATTACCCAAAGTAAGAATCTTACATCTAGGTTAATGGTTTTTTGCCATTGTTTTTCGAAAACGATATCTCCTGAAAGTGCTTCAGAGTTACCATCGAAAGCAAGACCAATTAATTCACCATTTCCGTTTAAGATAGGAGAACCAGAGTTTCCACCTGTAATATCATTATCTGATAAGAAGTTTACAGGCATGTAACCTTTTTTGTCTTTGTATGGACCGAAATCTTTTTTCTTGTATAAATCTAACAATCTTTGTGGTAAGTCAAACTCTGCGTCGCCTTTTTTGTATTTAGCCACCATACCTTTCATATCAGTATAGAAGTTATCTTTTACGCCATAATATTGTCTGTCTTTTCTGATTGGTAATCTATCTACTTTACCGAAAGTTACTCTCATAGTAGAGTTAGCATCTGGATAGAATTCTTTTTCTGGCATAGATTTTCTAAGACCGTCAAAATATAATCTAGTGTTTTTAGCAAATTGGTCATCAGCTTTTACATATTTGTCTCCAAACATCATAGCTTCTGCTACCATAATTCCTGAGAATTTGTAAAGCGGATCATTTTCTAGAACAGCTAAACTAGGATTTTCGATGAATTTAAGTAGAGATTCTTTGGTGCTGAAAATAGAAGCTTCTGCTTGGTTAGCTAATTCTGCTGGATTAGAATATTTCATCACTGGAAGTTGATAATCAAACGGTACTTTGTTCTTATAAAGAGAAAGTAAAGTTTGTAACATATCTTTTTCTACTACTGGGTGGAAACCATCGTAAGAAGCTTCTACACCAGCTAGAACTCTAGCTTTCATCGCTGCTTTTCCAGCTTCGTTTTGCTCAATATAAGATTTAAGAGCAGTGCCAATTCTGTAAGGAAGAACTGCATATTTAGCATTTCTTTGGAATTGAGTAGCGTAGTTTCTTTCAAGATTTCTATCCGCAATTAACTTGTAATACGCTTCGATTTCTGAAAGAACATTTCCATAAGTAGCTTTGTTTTCAGCTAAGTTTGCCCATTCTTGGAATTTAGCTTCTACTTTTTGTTTGTCTGCAACTGTTCCGTTTTTGTTTACAGATTCTATGGTTCCAGCTCTGTTTTTCCAGTAGTTTGCAACAGAAGCGTATTGAGAAGCGTAATCTAATCTGATTTGAGTGTCTTTGTCCATGTACTTCTTCATCACATCCATTGCAGATTTAGAAGCTTCTACCCAACCGATATAATCTTTAGTCACCAATTGATTGATTCCGTAAGAAGTTAAATATCTGTTCGTTCTACCAGGATAACCCATAATCATGGTGAAATCACCAGGTTTTACTCCTTTCATAGAAACAGGAAGGTGATATTTAGGTTTTAATGGAACGTTGTTTAATGAATATTCTGCAGGATTTCCGTTAGCATCACCATAAATTCTGAAAACAGAGAAGTCACCAGTATGTCTTGGCCATTCCCAGTTATCGGTATCACCACCAAATTTACCGATAGATTCTGTAGGAGTTCCTACTAATCTTACGTCTTTATAATCTTGATATACGAAATAGTAGAATTCATTTCCGCTGAAGAAATCTCTTACTACTACAGTATATTTACCATTTTCTGAATTTTCTTTTTGGATGGCTTTGTATTCTGCATCGATTACGGCGCGTCTTTCATCAGCAGACATTTGAGGATTAAGTTTCCCGTTGATTCTAGCCGTTACATCATCCATTCTTACTAAAAATCTCACATAAAGATTTTTTGCAGGAAGCTCTTCTTTGTTGTTCATGGCGAAGAAACCATCTTTTAAATAATTTTTTTCTGGCGTAGAAAGTGCTGCAATAGCATCATAACCACAGTGGTGGTTAGTGAAAAGCAAACCTTCTTTAGAAACTACTTCTGCGGTACAACCACCATTAAACTGTACGATGGCGTCTTTTAGGCTAGAGTTGTTTACAGAATAAATTTCTTCTGCAGTTAATCTAAGACCTTGTTTTTGCAAGTCTTTTCCGTTTAATCTCTTTACGAGCATCATCAGCCACATTCCTTCGTCTGCACGCATTTGTGCAAAGCTCAACAGAAATGTGAATAGTAAAAATATTCTTTTCATTGATCTAAAAAATTTTATGGGTAAATGTATGAATTAAAAGCGATTTTTGAAAATTGGTATATAATTTGACTGGTCTGTTACAAATTACCTATGATGAAAACACTTTTTTTTATAATCAGCTTATTATCAATTTCATTTTTTATGATGAGTTTTGCTCCGCAGAAAGAAGTTTCTTCTCTGAAAAGAAAGTGGATGTTGGTTGAATTTCAAGGATTTACCAACGAAGAACTCATTCAGAAAAAAGCATATCTAGACTTAACTCACCTCGAAAAAGGAGGTGGCACAAAAATGGGCTGCAACAGTATTTTTTTCTCTGTAAAACTGAAAAATAATCACAGAATACATTTCTCAGGAGTTGGTTCTACCATGATGTATTGTGATGGAAACATGAAATTAGAAGAAAACTTCGGGAAATTATTACCTACGATAAACAAATATCAAATAAAAGGTCATTTTTTGACTTTGAAAAATAAAAATGGACAAACCATGAAATTTGTTGCCGAAGATTGGGACTGATAGTTTGATATTAAGTAGATTTGATGAAGATTTTGAAAAAATTCGCAAATTTGAATTAAAAAAAAGCATCATATCAACTCATCATCATATTAACACATAATCAAATGAATTTTAACCCAGAAATTCTCGGCTTGATTGCAGGAACATTGTCTTGCATTACCTTCGTTCCACAAATTTTTAAAACTTGGAAGTCTAAATCGGTGAAAGATATTTCTGTAACGTCTTTTATGATTGTGGTAACCAGTACTTTAATTTGGTTGGTTTACGGAATTTGGAAAGAACTTCCTTCTGTAATTCTTACCAATGTAGTAGTCTGTATATCAGCAGTTATCATGCTTTTACTCAAGTGGAAATATTCTGAAAAGTAAATTCTATAAAAGATTCTCTAAACCTTGAAATGTTCTTTTGCAGAAAAGGAATTTTCTTTGAAAGAAAAACATGAATATCAATCCAGAAGTCTTTGGGTTTATAGCTGGTGGAATTTCCTCCGCGCTTTTTATCCCACAAATTGTTAAAATTTTCAAGGAAAAATCAGCCGAAGAAATCTCTTTGCTCACTTGTATTATAGGAATCATAAGCAGTGTGCTTTGGTTGTATTATGGTGTGGTAAAAGACAGTATTTCTATGATGGTGACTAACAGTATTTCTATCGCCATCACCGTTTTTTTATTGATTTTAAAATGGAAATTCTCAATATCTCTATGATAGGTGAATATATATTACCTTTGTAAAATAATGTAGTCAGTAACCCTTATGCTCGAAAAAAAAGAACATCAATACGAAAAAGCCGTTTTAGTAGGCTTAATTACACAGCATCAAGACGAAGAAAAACTTACCGAATATCTCGATGAGTTAGAATTTCTTGCCTATACTGCAGGTGCAACTGTAGAAAAACGCTTTACGCAAAAATTATCTCAACCAGATTCTAGAACCTTTGTAGGAAGCGGAAAAGCAGAAGAAATCAAAAATTTTGTAAAAGAAAACGAAATAGGAACCGTTATTTTTGATGACGAACTTTCACCTTCTCAATTGAAAAATTTAGAAAGAGAAATGGAAGTGAAAATCCTCGATAGAACCAATCTTATCCTCGATATTTTTGCACAAAGAGCACAAACTTCTTACGCAAGAACTCAAGTAGAACTCGCTCAATATCAATATCTTTTACCAAGATTAACCAGAATGTGGACGCACTTAGAACGTCAAAAAGGAGGAATCGGAATGCGTGGTCCTGGTGAAACCGAAATTGAAACCGACAGACGTATTATTCGTGATAGAATTACGCTTCTAAAAGAAAAGCTGAAAACCATTGATAGACAAATGGCGACTCAACGAAATAATCGTGGAAAAGTTGTGAGAGTTGCGTTGGTAGGATATACCAACGTAGGAAAATCTACCTTGATGAATGCGCTTTCTAAATCTGAAGTTTTTGCAGAAAATAAATTGTTTGCAACGCTAGATACTACCGTTCGTAAAGTGGTGATTGGAAATTTACCATTTTTATTAACAGATACGGTTGGTTTCATCAGAAAATTGCCGACTCAGTTGGTAGAATCTTTCAAATCTACGCTTGACGAAGTTCGCGAGGCTGATTTGCTGATTCATGTAGTAGATATTTCTCACGAAAGCTTCGAAGATCACATTGATTCTGTGAACCAAATTCTCATGGAAATTAATGCACATCAAAAACCTATGATTATGGTTTTCAATA
>DITA01000070.1:0-21595 GCA_002422665.1 Flavobacteriales bacterium UBA6196 | reverse complement strand
CTAACTCCATGATGCGTTGTTCTGGTGTTTTAAACATATTGGTTGGTGTTTGGTTTTCCCAATCAAAGTTACCATATTTTCTTAACCAACTCACTACTGTAGAGCGTGATTGGATACCGTACTTTTTCTTGCAAGCGGTAATTCCTAGTTTTCCTTCTTCAATATCTTTCACGATTTGAAGTTTTAAACTTAAACTGTAATCTTTCTGTGTTCGCTTTATATAAAGCATTTCTTGTTCTTCTTTCATAACGATGTTTTTTTTGTGTATCGTTATTTCAGGACTAGACAAATATTGAAATAAAAAAGTCAGAAATTATTTTCTGACTTTTTTTGCTGCATTCAAGTTTATTTCTAAATCTTGTGTTATATTTTTAACCGATGCGTATTGCGCATTACAAATCATCGTGGTAATTCTGTACGTTCCTTTCTGCACCAGAATATAATTTTCACCCATTTTAGGAACATCTAGATTATAGATTTTTTTTCCTTCGAATTTTACAATGAGGTTACACTCAGATTTATTTCTAATCAAAACGTAAGCATCTTTTTTATTGGGGTCATTATTAAATAAATGCGTAAGAACTTCGGCAGTACGTTTTGCTTTAGCATCTGGTTCTCCTTTTGCCTCACTTTTTTCTACTTGTTTTTCTAATTTCTCGGTATTCAGCGGTTGTATACTCGGTTTAGCGGCTGCATTTCCACTCCCAGTCATACTGTTTAGTTTTCTTTGAAGAAAAGCCGAATTCTTATTATGTGGATATTTTTTAATAAAATCCGCAATCACTTTAGGGTCTTTACTCAGCATTGCTTTGTCTAATTCCTGAGAAGTTTGCGAAAACAAAAAGGGGGAAAAGACTAGCAAAATAAGAAGTAAAAGTTTGTTTTTCATTTCAGTTTATTATCAATTATTTTTAGAAATATAACGCAAAAACCCTCTTTTTAGTTTACACGAAATTTCATATCTTTGCAAATCTAAAAATTTACCAAATAAATAAACAAAAAATTTCAATTATGTATACACCAGTTGCTGCAGACGTAGCTAAACTTAGAAACACGACAGGTGCAGGTATGATGGACTGCAAAAAAGCGCTTACAGAAGCTGAAGGAGATTTCGAAAAAGCTATTGAAATCCTTAGAAAAAAAGGACAAAAAGTAGCTGCTAACAGAGCAGATAGAGAATCTACAGAAGGAGCTGTAATTGCTAAAGTAAATGCTGACCACACTGCAGGTGTTGTAATCGCATTAAACTGCGAAACTGACTTCGTTGCTAAAAACGAAAGCTTCGTAAAATTAGCTCATGATTTCGCTGAAAGAGCGCTTAATTTTGACTCTAAAGAAGATTTCTTAGCTTCTGACTATAATGGTATTTCAGTTGCTGAAAAATTAATTGAACAAACAGGAGTAATCGGTGAGAAAATTGAAATCGGTTCTTTTGAAAAATTAGCAGGTGATTTCGTAGGTTCTTACATCCACGCTGGTAATAAAATCGCTACTCTTACTTCTCTTTCTGCTAACGTAGAAGGTGCTGAAGATGCTGCTAAATCTGTAGCTATGCAAGTTGCTGCTATGAACCCAATCGCTTTAGACGAAACTCAAGTTTCTCAAGAAGTTATTGACAGAGAATTAGAAATCGAAAGAGATATCTTAACTAAAGAAGGAAAACCTGCAAACATTATTGACAATATCCTTAAAGGAAAAATGCAGAAATTCTACAAAGAAAACACTTTAGTACACCAAGCTTTCATTAAAGATGGAGGTATGTCTGTAGCTGATTTCGTAAAATCTGTAAACGGAGATTTAAAAGTAACAGGATTCAAGAGAGTTGCTCTTTCTTAATCCCTATTTCAACTCATAAAAAACTCTGTAAGTAACTCTTACAGAGTTTTTTTGTGCATTATTGGCAATAATAAAGTAAATTTGCTGTCCCTGTTTTAAAAATATGAGCTTGTCTAAAAATTTTAGTTTTATACTATTATTATTCATATCACTCATTAATGCTCAATACATTAATGTTAATACCAATTATACCGCTAATGATCTGGTAGACAAACTCATTGGCTCATCTGCTTGCTTGTCTGTATCTAATATTAATTTAAAAGGATACGATTCTAATGGAATAAAAAGCTACGGATTTATCTCCTCAAACAATTCAGGTTTTGAAATTAATGAAGGGATTCTTCTTACTACTGGCGACGCTTTAAAATCATCTGGAGTTTTTTCTGGAATACAAAGTTTTGAACCCTCAGATTGGTTGGGAGATATTGATTTAGAAACTGCTGTCAACATTGTGGGTACAAGTAATGCTACTATTTTAGAGTTTGACTTTATTCCGAACACCAATAAAATCAGTTTTGAGTACATGTTTCTTTCTGAACAATATTTAAGACAAGGTGACCCAGGAGGTTGCGGATATACTGATGGATTTGCATTTTTAATTAAAAAAACTACAGACTCCAATTATAAAAACCTTGCATTAGTTCCCAACACCAACGTTCCTATTACTTCAGAAACAGTAAGAGGACTAGGAGGGAGATGCCAAGAAAGTAATTCTCAGTATTTTGGTCATTATAATCCAGACAGAACACAAACCAATTTTAATGGTCAAACTGCTATACTTACTGCTGAAACCAATGTTGTCCCTGGTGTAAAATATCATATAAAATTGGTTATTGCAGACCAAGGAAATGGCAAGTACGATTCTGGAGTGATTCTAAAAGCGGGAAGCTTTGTAGGCAGTAAAGATTTAGGTCCAGACAGATTGATTTCAACTAACAATCCACTTTGTGAAGAAACTCCTTTGACTTTAGATGCTTCTACTCCTAGTTCAACCTATCAATGGTACAAAGATGGAAATATACTCTCAGGGGAAACATCTGCTACTTATACAGTTAATTCGGCTGGCAAATATGAAGTAATTATTTCTAATTCTAATTGTAACTTAAAAGGTTCTATTTTATTAGAATATCTAGAAAAAGCAATAGTAGCTCCTACAACTTTCAATAATTGCGATACTGATTTTGACGGAAATATTCCCATTAAATTAGATGACTTAAATACTACTATCATTACCAATTATAAACCTGAATTTGCAGTAAAGTATTATCTAAATTTAACAGATGCCACTTTAGGAAATTCCAATATTTTACCTAACAATTGGTCTTACAATACAGACACTACCATTTATGTAAGAGTAGAAAACGGTGTTTGCGCGCCAGAAATTCAACCTATTGAATTTATTTTCGGGAATAAAATTTCAGTTACCAATTATTCTACCACTATTTGTGATGGTGATTTTAACAATACAGAAGCGGTAAATCTAGACAATTATTTACCTCAACTTACCTCAGAAACTGGTTACTCACGCCAATTTTATCTCACCAAAAATGATGCAAATGTAGAACAAAACCCTATTGCTCCTTCACAGAATTTAACCGCAACTACTACTTTCTATGTAAGAATCAAAAAATCTGGAATTTGTGATAACATTGCTGTTCTTACATTTAAGTTTGGACAGCCTAAAAAATCAAATTTACCCCCAGTCATTACCGTTTGTGAAGGAGAAACCACAAATCTTGATGCTGGACTAGAATTCTCCGCATACTTATGGAGTAATGGTGAAACCTCTCACCAAATTAAAAATGTGGGAAAAGGTGATTATTATGTTATTTTGACTTCTGAAAACAATTGTACTTATACCCAAAAAATAAGCGTAGTAGAATCCCCAAAAGCCATTATAGATATTTCTAAATTCAATACTACCATTTGTGACCAAAATTTAGATGGAACCATCGAAGTAAATCTCAACAATGTTACTGCTGCAATTCTTCTCAATTCAGGAATCTATCGAGTTAAATATTACGCAAATATTACCGATGCAAATGTTGGAAACGCAAATGTTTTAAACAATTCTTGGTCATTTTCTACAGACACCACTATTTTTGTAAGAGTAGAATCTGATTATTGTCCTGCTCTAATTTATTCTTTATATTTTAAATTTGGAAATAGAGTGACTTTATTAACTTCTACTCTTTCTCAAGAAGTTTGTGATGATAATTTAGACGCTATAAAATCTGTAAATCTTAAAACATTTGAATCTTTCTTTACCACGGATAATAGCGTTTCCATCACTTATTTCAACTCTGAAAATGATGCTAAAAATAATGTTAATCATATTTCAAGCACTCAAAATATTACTTCCACTGGAACTTATTTCTTAAGATTCGAAAAGTCAAATTCTTGTCCGAATTGGGCAAAAATCACCATCAATATTAAAGCTCCAAAAGCTTCTACTGATTTACAAAACAAAACCATTTGTAAAAACACTACCACTGAAGTAGATGCAGGTACCAATTTCATTTATTACAAATGGAGCGATGGAACCGAAGGAGAAACGCTCCACAATGCTACTTATGGAATAGGAATGCATTATGTAGAACTTACTTCTAAAAATGGATGTGTTTACAAACAATATTTTACGATTTCAGAAGCAGCAGCCCCTGTAATTGACAGCGTGATAGAACAAGGAAACAGCATTACCGTAAATGTTTCGGGTGGAACTGCTCCTTATGAATATTCTCTAGACCAAATCAATTGGCAGAATTCTAATGTTTTATATAATCTTAATAGAGGTATACAAAAAGTATATGTAAGAGATAGTAAAAAATGTTCCATTACAGAATATGAATTCTCCATCATTAAATTGCTAAATGCCATAACTCCAAATGGCGACGGATTAAATGACGTCCTAGATTACTCAGATTTAAGGGTGAAAAAAGAGGTGAAAATTCTTATTTTTGACCGTTTTGGAAAGAAAATTTTCAGCAATGAAAATTCTACTAGCTACATTTGGGACGGAACTGAAAACGGCAGACCTCTTCCTAGTGGCTCGTATTGGTACATTCTAGAATGGACAGAGCCTGATACCAATACTAAAGTAAGTAATAAAGGTTGGATTCTTCTAAAAAATAGAAATTAGAATGCTCTCATAACAAAACATTACTTACATTTGTTAAGTTTTTTACACAAATGAAGAAATTATTTACTTTTTTATTATTCTTATTTTTCATCACTAAAATTTTCGCTCAATTCGATACAGAACATTGGTTTGCTCCGATTGCGGATGCCTCTGGAGGATCTGAAGCCCAGCAGTATATCTACGTTTCTACTAATGAGAGCACTCCATTTAATGTAGAAATATATAGTAACAATAGTATTATTGGAACTATTAGTAATCTTAGCAAAGGAAATCCTCAAAAATTTTATATTCCTAGAGAATACATCATCACTACTAAAAGTGATGAAATAAATTCTAAAACCTCTCTAGGATTACATTTAATTGGTGAGAAAAAATTTTTTGCTAACATAAGATTTTCAGTTTTTAATCATGCAGAAATTATAACATCAAAAGGAAAGTCCGCATTAGGAAATCATTTTTTTATAGGAATGGGAGAACAATATATTCCTAACGACATAAGAAATATAAGAGGAATTAACGCTGTAGTAAGTGTGATTGCAACAGAAGATAATACTACTGTAAAATTGAGTGGTTATAACAAAGACGTTATCTTCTCGGACAGTAGTACAGATGATGAAAAAGTAATCGTGCTTAAAAAAGGAGAATCTTATATATTCGAAACTTTAGTAGCTGATACCAACGCTAATCTGGAAGGACTTATTGGTTCTACCATTACTTCTGATAAGCCCATATCTGTAACCAATGGAAACTTTCTAAGTGTAGCCGAAAATAAAGGTAATTATGATGTTTTAATGGACCAATCAGTCCCTATAGAAAGAATAGGAACAGAATATGTAATCCTTAAAGGAAATGGTACTGCAAATGGATTAAATGAAGGTTATACTGAAAAGACTTTGGTAATTGCTACAGAAGACGACACCCAAGTTTTTGTAAATGAGAGTAATATTCCTATTAGCCTTAATAAAGGACAATATCATTTCATAAGAGGAGGCTTTTATAATCCAAGTAATAATATTTTTAACTTATACATTAAATCCACTAAGCCTATTTATGTATATCAATTTTTAGCCGGAACAGATGGAACAGATGGAACTCCAGAATTTGCAACTGGAGGTTTTAATTTTATTCCTGCACTAAGTTGTTATCTTCCGAATAACATAGATGAAATTGGTTCCGTAAACGAAATGCCATATAGAAATTCTTTTGCAAAATATAAAAATACCAAACTTAATATCATTACAGAAAAAGGCGCAACAGTTTCTATCAACGGAGTTCCTATTAGCTCTAGTTATGGACCATTTGCGTTAAGTGGAAACTCTGCTTGGGAAACTTATGTTGTTCCCAACGTCTCTGATAATATTTCTATAAAATCTAACAAAGCCGTTACAGCAGGGATTGCTTCAGGAAACGGAGCTGTAGGTTATGGCGGCTATTTCGCAGGATTCAATTCCGTTCCCATTATTTCCAAAGGAGGCGATTGCGAAAAAGGAAATGTAACATTAGAAGTAGACAATACTTATGATGGGTATCAATGGTATTATAACGGTAATCCTTATACAGGACCTGGAGCAAATACCTACATCATCACTCCTACAGAAAGTGGAGATTACTACGTAAAAATTACCAAAGCCAGTTGTGGAAGCCTAGACTCTCCTATTTTTAAATTTCAAAGATGTCCTTTTAAAACAACATTAGCGATAGAAGTAAGCGACTGTGCTCCTACCTATAAAATCACTCCTAAATTTTCTACATCTACCCAAACTATAGATATCAGTTCTATAAAAATTACGAAAGCTCCATCTTATGGTACCGCTACTATAGATGCTACTACAGGCGAAATAACTTATACTTTAACGGATACTACTGTAATTTCAGATACTTTTACCTATTCTTTTTCTGGCACAGACCCTAATTATCCAGATACAGAATTTGTAACAGTAAATATTATTGTCAATAGATTAAAAACCATCACTGGTGAAGCGCTTGCTTGTATTAAACCCGATAAAACAGGGGATTTTGACCTTACACAAGCCAAAGTTTCTAATGATACCAACATTACCAAGGTAGAATATTTTGAAAATTATGATGCCGCAACGAAAACGTTCTCTAATCCTATTGCCAATTTCACTAGCTATAACTCTGTGCCAAAAACAATTTATGCAAAAGTGACAAACAGCTATGGTTGTACAGAAATGGCAGAGATAAATTTGAATTTTTATCCTATTCCCAATATTGATACGCTAAAATTCGATTCTACTTTATGCGATACTGATTTTGACGGACTTTACGAACCTGATTTCGATGAAATTTCTAAAACCATTGTCAATAATTCAGCAGATTTTGACATTTATTATTTTGACAACCCTGGATTTAATTTCCCTGCGTTACCAAAAAATTGGACATACACTACACCAACCCGAGTTTACATTTTAGTAGCTTCTAGAAATGGTTGTACCAATGCAACTGGCTTTTTGGATTTTAAAATTGGTGACAAAATTTCGGTTACAGACGCTACTTCTCAAATTTGTGATGGTGATTTTAACAATACAGAAGCGGTAAATCTAGATACTTATTTACCTCAACTTACCTCAGAAACTGGATATACTCACCATTTTTATCTCACCAAAAATGATGCAGATTTAGAACAAAACCCTATTGTTTCTTCACAGAATTTAACCGCAACTACTACTTTCTATGTAAGAATCAAAAAATCTGGAATTTGTGATAACATTGCTGCTCTTACGCTTAATTTCGGTCAACCCAATACATCTACTACACTTCCAGCACAAGTTACCGTCTGCGAAGGAAGCATTACAACTTTAGATGCAGGAATTGGCTTTATTTCTTATCTTTGGAGCAATGGAGCTACAACTCAAACCATTACTGTAGGAAAAGGAGATTATTCTGTAGTTCTGACTTCTCCAAATTCATGTACTTTTACTCAAAATGTAAAAGTTATAGAATCCCCAAAAGCGATTGTAGATATTTCTAAATTCAATACTACCATTTGTGACCAAAATTTAGACGGAACCATCGAAGTAAATCTCAACAATGTCACTTCTGCAATTCTTCTCAATTCTGGAATCTATCGAGTTAAATATTACGCAAATATTACCGATGCAAATGCTGGAAACGCGAATGTTTTAAACAATTCTTGGTCATTTTCTACAGACACCACTATTTTTGTAAGAGTAGAATCTGATTATTGTCCTGCTCTAATTTATCCTTTAGAGTTTAAATTTGGAAATAGAGTAACTTTATTGACTTCTACTCTTTCTCAAGAGGTTTGTGATGATGATTTAGACGCCATAAAATCTGTAAATCTTAAAACATTTGAATCTTTCTTTACCACAGATAACACCGTTTCCATCACTTATTTCAACTCTGAAAATGATGCTAAAAATAATATCAATCCTATTTCTAGCACTCAAAATATTACTTCAAATGGAACTTATTTCTTAAGATTCGAAAAAGCAAATTCTTGTCCGAATTGGGCGAAAATTACCGTAAATATTAAAATACCAAAAGCTTCGATTTCTCTTCAAAATAAAACAATTTGTAAGAATACAACTACTGTTGTAGACGCTGGGACAGGTTTTACCTATTACAAGTGGAGCAATGGAACGGAAGGTGCTACATTACAAACCGCTACTTATGGAGTAGGAACGCATTATGTAGAACTTACTTCTACAAATGGTTGTGTTTACAAGCAATATTTTACGATTTCAGAAGCAGTAGACCCTGTAATTGACAGCGTGATAGAACAAGGAAACAGCATTACCGTAAATGTTTCGGGTGGAACTGCGCCTTATGAATATTCTCTAGACCAAATCAATTGGCAGAATTCTAATGTGTTTTATAATCTGAGATATGGAGTACAAAAAGTCTACGTAAGAGATGCATATGTTTGTACACCTGTTGAATATGAATTCGCCATTATTAATATTATTAATGCTATTACTCCAAATGGTGATGGAATAAATGATGTCCTAGATTACTCAGATTTACGAGTGAAAAAAGATGTGAAAATTTCTATTTTTGATAGATTTGGTAAAAAAGTGTATTCCAGCGAAAAACAATCCAATTACATTTGGAATGGAACAGAAAACGGAAGAAGTGTTCCTAGTGGCACATATTGGTATATTATAGAATGGACAGAGCCTGATACCAATACAAAGGTTACACATAAAGATTGGATTATCATTAAGCACAGAAACTAAATACTATAAAAAGCTTCCTAAAATTTAGGAAGCTTTTTTATTAAGAAAATTTAATTTTCATGATTAGAAAAAAACGTTTAATTTTGCAAAGAAAGTAAAGATGTCTATTCACAACAAAATCGTAGAAACCGCCATCACCTTTGATGATGTGCTTCTTATCCCTTCTTACTCAGAAGTTTTACCCAATCAAGTTTCTCTTAAATCTAGAATTTCAGACAAAATCACGCTTAATGTTCCTATCGTTTCCGCAGCGATGGACACCGTTACAGAAGCAGATTTGGCGATTGCTATTGCCAGAGTTGGAGGTTTAGGTTTTATTCATAAAAACATGCCTATTCCAGAACAAGCGGCACAAGTAAACCGTGTAAAACGTTCAGAAAACGGAATGATTGCTGATCCTGTTACGCTTTCTAAAGATCATACTTTAGCTGAAGCCAAGGAACTTATGGCGAAATATAAAATCTCTGGACTTCCAGTAGTAGATACAGACAATAAATTAATTGGAATCATCACCAATCGTGATGTAAAATATCAAGAAAATCTTTCTGCAAAAGTAGAAGAATTGATGACCAAAGAAAATCTTATCACTTCTGATAAATCTACCAACTTAGAGCAAGCCAAAGAAATTTTGCTTAAAAACAGAATAGAAAAACTTCCGATTGTAGATTCAGAAAATCATTTGGTAGGATTAATTACCATAAAAGATATTGACAATCAATTAGAATATCCTCAAGCCAATAAAGACCAAAACGGAAGATTAATCGTAGGAGCTGGAGTTGGTGTAGGAGATGACACAATGACTAGAGTTGCTGCATTAGTAGAAGCTGGTGTAGATATTATCGCAGTAGATTCTGCGCATGGTCATTCTAAAGGTGTTCTTGATAAAATTACAGAAATTAGAAATGCTTTCCCAGATTTAGATATTGTAGGCGGAAACATTGTTACAGCAGATGCAGCTGAAGCTTTAATCAAAGCTGGAGCGAATGTTCTAAAAGTGGGAGTTGGTCCTGGTTCTATCTGTACTACAAGAGTTGTAGCGGGAGTTGGTGTCCCTCAACTTTCGGCGATTTATAACGTTTACGAAAAAGCTAAAGAATATAATGTAGCCGTAATTGCAGATGGTGGAATAAAACTTTCTGGTGATATTGTAAAAGCCATCGCTTCTGGAGCTGGTGCAGTAATGCTCGGTTCACTTTTAGCAGGAACGGAAGAAGCGCCAGGTGAAGAAATTATTTTCCAAGGTAGAAAATTCAAATCTTATCAAGGAATGGGAAGTCTTTCTGCTATGAAACGTGGTGGAAAAGAAAGATATTTCCAAAGTGAAGCCAAAAAATTCGTTCCAGAAGGAATCGAAGGAAGAGTTCCATACAAAGGAAAATTAGAAGACGTAATCTTCCAATTAACTGGTGGAATCAGAGCTGGAATGGGTTATTGCGGAACAAAAGATATCGAAACTTTACAAAAAGACGGAAAAATGGTGATGATTACAGGTTCTGGATTGAAAGAATCTCATCCTCACGATGTAATTATTACGCAAGAAGCTCCGAATTATTCATTATAATTCTAAGAAACTTTAAAATAGAAATCTCTCAAAAATTTTTGAGAGATTTTTTTATATTTGGAACATGAAAAAAACATTAATAATCTTATCATTTTTTATTTCAATATTCACTTTTGCTCAAATTGAAAAACTTTCTGGAAAGTGGATTTTAGATAAAGTTTTATATAAAGACGGTAATAATCTTGAAATCAACTCGCCTTATTATTCTTACTTCTCAAAATATGAATTCAGAGATAATTACTTATATATTGATACAGGAAAACAGAAAATAAAGGTAGATTCTAAACAAATAAAATCAGATTTTAGAACATTAAACTATTTTTTCGTTGACAATTTTTTAGTTCTAGAAGATATTGACGATAAAGAAAAAAAAGTATTTGCCTTTTTAAGACCGAATGATTTTATAAATAGATACCCAGAATTCGCACCAAAAAGAGAAATGAGAAACGGTAAAAATGTTCTCGTTTGTAATGAGGTTTTCGAACCTAACTTTAATTACGAAGATTCTTATAATGACTTTTTGATTAGAAATACTCCACAAGGAGACTCAAAAGATGATATTGATTTGTTTTTCAAAATAGAATACATTCTTACAAAAGATAATAAAATTGATTATATAAAAGTTCTGGATTCTAAGACTCCAAGTTATGATTCCAATTATATTTCCGCATTAAAAAAAGCTGAAAAATATTATAAAAATCCTTTTAATGAAGACCTTCTCATCATTCAAGAAGAGCAATTTCTAAAATGGAGAAATGACCTCACCAATAAAGATGAGATAAAACTTTATGATATTCGAAGAAATATTTCACAATATTATGAAGTCAATAAATTTGAAGAAATTGCTAAAGAATATGAAAAATTAAAGTCTCTCAATATTGGAGAAAATAGGTTTAATTCTTTCTTTGAAGAAACCTTCATCAAATCGGGAATTGCTTTTTTAGCATTAAACAATAATGTAAAAGCATGTGAATGCTTTGAAAAAGCTGGTGATAAAACCAATTTCAAAGTAAGAAATTATTTAATCAATTTTTGTGATAAAACGAAAAACTAGATTTTTATTGAGCTTTTTTATTTTTCACAAAAAACGATAACCCAATTCCCAAAGCTATTAAAACCAAAGCTACTTTATAAGCATATAACCCTGCGTTTTCGGCGAAATGGTCTTTCATGTAAGCGGTGATTTGTGGGCCTAAAATTCCACCAACTCCCCAAGCTGTAAGTGCTGCTCCGTAAACTATCGGCATCAGTTTTGTTCCAAAAAAATCTTTGATTAAAGACGGTAAAACGCCGAAACCTCCTCCATAATTCAGTAAAATCAAACAAACTCCTACAGAAAATAAAATGGGTGATTTAATAAAAATCAATGAAGCAAAAACGCCCATTTCTATCAAAAGTAATAATCTGAAAGTGGTTACTCTTCCTAATTTATCTGAAATACTTCCCCAAAAAAATCTTCCTAACCCATTGAACAATGCACTAATTGCAATTAACGTAGCTCCACTTTTTTCTAGCGTTGCGGTGTCTATATTTACGTTTTCGGCTTTCAATAAATCTTGTAATAAAGGTGATTGAAACGATATGAAAATCATTCCTGCAACTACATTAAACATGAAAATCAACCAAATGAAAATAAAATTTGGAGAGAGAATTTCTTTGGTAGCACTTAATTTTTCGGCTGAAATTTCTGTAGCTTTTTCTTCTGTTGGCAAGTTCAGAAAATTGGCAAAAAACGGAAGAAGAACCAAAAGAGTAATCCCAATTGCAAGGAAAGTTTTGGCTAAATCTTTTTCAAAATATTCTAAAAAAATCGGTGCGAGAAGTTTTGACATGAGCAAAGCGCCCAATCCAAATCCCATTACCACCATTCCAGTAACCAAACCTTGCTTATCTGGAAACCATTTAGAAACTGTAGCAACTGGTGTTACATAAGCCAAACCTAAACCAATTCCGCCTACAATTCCATACCCGAAATACAGCAACCACAAACTCTCGTTTTTCAAAGCGAAATAGGAAATAATATAACCAAAAGCGTAAAGAAATGCTCCTATTAACGCTAATTTTCTCGGCCCAAATTTCTGTAAATTTTGTCCGCCCCAACTTGCAGTCACCCCCAACATAAAAATGGCTAAACTAAATGCCCAAGCTGTTTCTGAATTGCTCCAACCAAAAGTTTCGGAGACGGTTTTCTGGAAAAAACTCCACGCGTAAACTGTTCCTAAACACAGATGTACTAAGGTCGCCATTACGGCAATAAACCATCTTTTTCCCGAATTCTGCATAGCACTTTTCATATATAATTTGACGATGCAAAATTATCACTTGAAAAAACTTCCAGAAATTTTATGCGGCTGAATTATCGCAGGTTTTCGAAATTTTATTTTCCCAGATTATTTTTAAAATTCTCTATTCTAAAATCTGTAGCGGCATTTCCTTTTTCTATTTTTTCCTTAGAATACAGTCGATAATCATTTTCGGTTTTGTCTAGAAGATAATCATAAGGCCCAACTGAGGAAATTAATTTTACCAAAACAGGCGAAATTTCTAGCGTAATAAACATCATCATAATGAAAAATGATGCAAGAGCCATAATAGAATTAGTGTCTCCCAATTCTGAAAGCGCTTGTAATCTCGCAGCAAAACCATCAAATTTATTTTCTGCTTGTTCAGAATTTTTCTGTTCGGTTTGTAGATTTTGATACACACCAGAAATTTGAGAATCCAAATATTTCAATCTCGGCTCCATTTGTTTTTGGTAATTTTCTAAATCTTTTCTGCGCTGTTCTTTCAATTCAGATTTTCTTTTAGCATTCGTTCCAAAGCCTACTTTTCCAGAAGTAAGACCTGTTTTTGTTCCTAGAATTTCTTTTTCTAATTCCACCGCAGCAGAATCGTAAGAAGCTTGATATGTGGCAATTTGTTTCTGAATTTTCTGTTTTTCTTCTGCAAAAGGACCAGATTGTTGCAAAATTCTACCATTCATGGTTTTTTGCAATTCCGTTTTATTTCTTTGGATAATGGTGTTCAATTGTTTATTGACTTCTTTTTCAAAAATTTTCAATTCCAAAGGTTTTGAAATCACAATTCCGAGAAAAGTTGCTAAAATTAAACGCGGAACTGCCATAAAAAACTGATTCCAAAAACTTCCTGTTTTTTTGATGGAAGAGACAATATATCTATCGAGATTAAAAATCATGAGTCCCCACAAAATCCCAAATCCTGCCGAAATCCAAACATCTTCGAAAACCGTAAACATGGCATAACTTGCAGAAAGCGTAGCAAAAACAGCCGTAAAAAGTACAATCCCACCAATTCCTGCATATTTATTCCATTCGCTAGGAGATTTTTGTAAAATATGTAGATTAGAACCAGAACACATCATCAGAAATTTCTGAAATCCGTTCATTTGGTGATACATTCCGTTTTTGGTTGGGATGTTTTTATCTGGAGTTTGCGTTTTATTTTCCATAGGAATATTTTTTGATTGGTCGAATAATAACGCAACAATGTTACGAATAGTATTAGGTTTTACACAGTAAATTGATTGTAAAACGATTTTGCAATTTTATTTAACTGAATTTCTGCAGTTTATAAATTTAATTTACAATTTTTGTTTTATACATTTTGTAGAAAATGGCGCGAGCGAAGCGAGCGTCAATTGTTTTCAAACTAAAGAACATTTTCAAAATTTCCCCTTCATTGAAGAGGTAGATTCAAAAATTTATAACTTTTGAAGACGTGGCAGTTTAGAAAAGTGAAAAGAAAACCTTCCGTGAAATTTAGCCCCGATTGAAGCATTTGTTTGAGCTCTTTTTATACAATTTTCGCGGAACTTGCTTTGGCAAATTGTATAAAAAAGCGAGTGCAAAAAGCGGGTCTGTAGTTGTAGAAAAACGGAATCGTCTTGCTTACTTAATTCTATCAGGATTTTGTTTCAAAAAACTTGCCCAACCCGTGTAATTTTTATCATTTTCAGGTTTTCCTAGATTGAAACTGTGACAAACCGCCACTGCTAAACCATCAGAAGCATCTAGATATTTGGTAGGAAATTCTTTCATTGCAAGAAGATTTTGCAGCATTCCTGCTACTTGCTCTTTGCTGGCGTTTCCGTTTCCAGTAATCGCCATTTTTACTTTTTTTGGAGAATATTCTGTGATAGGAATATCACGATGAAGACTTGCAGCCATTGCTACTCCTTGAGCTCTTCCTAGTTTGAGCATAGATTGTACATTTTTCCCGAAAAATGGTGCTTCTAGCGCAACTTCATCTGGATGAAATTCGTCTATTAAAGCTAAAGTTTTGTCAAAAATCCTTTTGAGTTTCGTTTCATGATTAGGTTCTTTTTTCATTACCAATTCATCAATGGCAATGAGTTTCATTTTTCCTTTATATACAGAGATAATCCCGAAACCCATTACAGAAGTTCCCGGGTCAATTCCCAAAATGATTTTTTCGGCTTGCATAGGGCAAATGTAGAGATTTTTTTTCTTTAGAAATAAAGCTATCTCACGTTAGAATTATTATAATTTCTAATCACGAAATTGAGTCCAGTTTCTAGAATTTCGCCCATAGATTCACATTTTTTGAACTGAATGCTATAAGTAAGTTTATGCAAACCTGCTTTCAATTCTTCTACATGTTCTGGTTTAGAAATCTCATCTCTTTTCATAATTTCTAACAAATGAGGCAACCTTCCGTCTGTACTGGCGCGTTTTGCAATGGCAGAACGAACTTCTTTTCGGTATTGTTCGATGGAATTAGGCTTAAGTCTGTCATAAACCATTTCTACCATTTTTTTATTTTCTTTGAAATATTGAGGCAGATAAATTTTGAGATTTCCTTCGTAGCATTGTTGGTCAAAATCAATCGGACGAATTCTATACACCACTTGGTCGAAATCATGTGCAGGAATCACCACGTAATTGTACGAACGCATATCTCCAAGTAAACCGATGAGACATCTTTCGTTAAATTTCACAAACTCTTTGGCAATTTGAGCTTTTTCTTGAGGTGAACAATGTTCTAAATGCTTTTCTATAAAGACATCTCCAGGAATTCCTAAAATATGTTCCTCAATTAAAGTGTCTTTGTACAAAAGGAAATTAATACGATTTGGAGACAAAATTTCTTCTAGTTCCAGACCATAAATCCTAGAAGCATCTGCTTTTTTAATGTAAAAATTGGTATAATTATCATTCAGAATATTTCTTACTCTAATTCTGAACGGTTTAGAATTCCCAAACGTACAAAAATGAATAGAATCTACCTTCAAAAAAGGAAGTACATCTACATCTCCATCAGAATGTAAAAGCGTGTAAATTTTGTTGAGATTAGCTTCGATTTCGGCGTGTTCAAATTCTGGGTAATACACATTGAGCCAAAGTGTGTCCTTGCCTTCTTTATCATGAACGGGCATATAATCTGAAAAACGCAATAAATCATCATAATAAAATCTGATATTGGTAAGTCGATGATTTTTTTCCAAATAATCCATCAATTCTGGATTTACGGGATACATGGGTTTTCTGAATTCTATTTTTACGTCTTTCATCCTCCTGAGTTTGTCTTTTCAAAGATACAAAATCTTTTGCAGGGCTTTTCTTTAACCTCAACAAAAAACCTCCAAGAAAATCTTGAAGGTTAAAATATACTGTAATGTATTTTTATGCTTTTACAGGAATGGTTTTCAGTTGTCTGAAGGTAATCATTCTGTAATTTTCTTCGTCCCAGAGTGTATAAAATGCATATTTAATACTGCTTAATAACGTAATAGTCGTCACATATTTTTGGAAAATAGGATTCTCCTTGCTGCATTTTTCTAATTTATAGAAAGGAACTTTCGGAGCCAAATGGTGAATGTGGTGATACCCAATATTTCCTGTAAAAAAGTTGAAAATTTTTGGCAATTTATAATAAGAACTTCCTTTAATTGCTGCTAAAAGATATTGCCAATCTTCTTTCCATGCTTTGTAATTTGGGTCGTGCTGATGTTGCATGTAAAAAAACCAAATCGCTGTAAACGCAAACGTGATAAGAATAGGAATGTATAAAAGTGCTAATTTTTTGAATCCTTCAATAAGGTCAAAAGTCGGCAAGCTTAATATCACTCCTAAAATGGCAAAAAAACCTAATAAGTATAAATTAGTTCTCAACAGCGTTAAACGTTCTTTTTCCCAACCTTTAAATTTGATAAAAGGAATTCTGTTGTGAATAAAAATGTAGTAAATCGGTCCCAAAACAAACATCACGGGAACGGAACGATAAATTCTGTATTTAATCTTTCCCCAATTAGAAAGTTCGTTGTATTCTCTCACCGTCAACAATGTAACATCTCCGATGGTTCTTGTATCTAATTGACCTTGGTGTGCGTGATGATGATTATGAGAACGCGCCCAATATTTGTAAGGAATACACGTCATCAAACTCATTAGAAATCCTGTTCTATCATTTTTAGTTCTGTCTGGAAAAAAAGATTGATGCCCGCAATCATGCTGAATAATAAAAATTCTGGTTAAAAATAATCCTGCCAAAAAGCAAATTCCTAAAGCGCCCCAAAATTGAAATTCATAAACTATGGCTGCCGCTATAAAAAGCAAACCGAAAGGTAAAACCGTTTTCCAAACCTCTTTTCTGGCGAGTTTTACTTCGGGGGTTGCGTAAGGTTTTATAAGGTCTTTCCAGTTTTTTAAGTCGTTAATGATGTTTTGTTCTCCTCTCATTTAATTATTATGTTAAAAAGACAAAGATATTATTCTATGAATAAAAATTTTAAATTTTAAGACTATTTAACGTATAAATAATTAAATTCGTGAAAAATAACATCATGAATCGCAAAGAATTTCTTACCACTTCTCTTGGCGCAACTTTAGGTGTAGCATTTTTACCTCAACTGTTGGCTTGTACTTCACAGAGAAACATTTACAATGCATTACTTCCTTTAAAAGGCGAGGTTTCTAAAATCAGAGGAAATGTAAGCAGCTTTACCAATCGTGGTGGAACCGTAGGTTTACTGGAAACCAAAGATTCATTTGTAGTCATCGATGCTCAATTTCCAGATTTTATCCAACCTTTAATTGACTCTATTTCTCAAGTCAAAGGAAAACCGATTGAGTTTCTTTGCAACACGCATCATCACGGAGATCACACTGCAGGAAATTTTGCCTTTAAAGATTTGACTCAAAAAATTGTGGCACAAAAAAATGTTCCAGAATTGCAGAAAAATGCAGCAGAACTCGCTAAAAATGTAGACAAACAAGTTTACGCCAATATTTTATTTGAAGACCAATATCTTATCAAATCTGGTGGAGAAAGAGTAACCGCTTATCATTTCGGAGCAGGACATACTTTTGGTGACGCGATGTATCATTTCGAAAAAGACAATGTGGTTCACATGGGAGATTTAATGTTCATCAACATGATTCCTGTTTATCGAGTAAAAGATGGTTCTAATTTTAGAAGTTGGATTTCTGTTTTAGAAAAAGCCATTTCTACTTTTGACAAAGACACTTTATTTATTTTCGGACATGCTCCAGATAAATCTTTAACCAAAGGAAATCTAGAAAATCTCACCGAAATGAGAAATTTCTTAGAAGCCAGCGCAGATTACATCAAAAAATCTCTCGCAGAAGGAAAAACCACAGAACAACTCACCGAAAATCTAGTGATTCCAAAATTTGAACACCGAAAAGCCATGAACAAAGATTTCACCAAAACCTTTGTAGAAGGAATTGCTAGTCAGTTGTAACAAAAAAACTCCAGAGAATTCTCTGGAGTTTTTAAATTTTTGGAAGCCGAACTTCGGCTACATGTTTCTTCTGTATTTTCCACCCACTTCGAAAAGCGCGTTGGTAATTTGTCCGAGAGAGCAATATTTCACCGCTTCCATCATCACTTCGAAAAGGTTTTTTTGATTGATGGCAGCCAATTGAAGTTTTTGCAACCATTCTTGAGTTTTATCTTCATTGGATTTCTGGAAATTCTCTAAATTCTGAATCTGCAATTGCTTTTCTTCTTCGGTAGAACGAATCACTTCTCCTGGTAAAACAGTAGGTGAACCGTCTTTTCCGAGGAAAGTATTCACACCGATAATTGGATATTCTCCTGTATGTTTTAGCCATTCGTAATGCATTGATTCCTCCTGAATTTTAGAACGCTGATACATCGTTTCCATAGCTCCCAAAACTCCGCCTCGTTCTGTAATTCTGTCAAATTCTGCATAAACCGCTTCTTCTACCAAATCCGTCAATTCTTCAATAATGAAAGAACCTTGAAGCGGATTTTCGTTTTTCGCTAAACCAAGTTCTTTGTTGATGATTAACTGAATCGCCATTGCTCTACGTACTGATTCTTCGGTTGGCGTAGTAATCGCTTCGTCATAAGCATTGGTATGCAACGAGTTACAGTTGTCATAAATTGCGTACAACGCTTGAAGCGTGGTTCTGATATCGTTAAAATCAATTTCTTGTGCGTGAAGAGAACGACCAGAAGTCTGAATATGATATTTCAACATTTGGCTTCTTTCATCAGCTCCATATTTAAGTTTCATTGCTTTTGCCCAAATTCTTCTCGCTACTCTACCGATTACCGCATATTCTGGATCAATTCCATTAGAGAAGAAGAAAGATAAATTCGGTGCAAAATCATTGATATTCATTCCTCGGCTCAAATAATATTCCACATAAGTGAAACCATTCGCCAAAGTAAATGCCAACTGAGAAATCGGATTCGCGCCAGCTTCAGCAATGTGGTAACCTGAAATAGAAACCGAGTAGAAATTTCTCACTTTATTTTGAATGAAATATTCCTGAACATCGCCCATTAATCTCAAAGCAAATTCCGTAGAGAAAATACACGTATTCTGCGCTTGATCTTCTTTCAAAATATCCGCCTGAACCGTTCCACGAACCGTTGCAATAGTTTCTGCTTTTATCTTTTGATACGTTTCTACATCTACAATTTCATCACCTGTTAAACCAAGCAATTTAAGACCTAAACCATTATTAGATTCTGGCAAATTACCATTATAAACTGGTCTTTTTAAGCCTTTATCATCAAATTTTGCTTTGAGTTTTTCTTCAACTTTAGACCAAAGATTGTTTTCTTCAATGTATTTTTCTACATTTTGGTCGATCGCTGCATTCATGAAAAATGCCAAAATCATAGGAGCTGGCCCGTTAATCGTCATCGAAACTGAAGTCAATGCATTGATTAAATCAAAACCTGAATATAATTTTTTAGCATCATCTAAAGTCGCAATAGAAACTCCTGCATTCCCGATTTTTCCGTAAATATCTGGCGGGTAAGCAGGATCTTGACCATATAAAGTCACAGAATCAAACGCTGTAGAAAGTCTTTTCGCAGGCATTTCCGCCGAAACATAGTGGAATCTTCTGTTGGTACGTTCTGGACCGCCTTCACCCGCAAACATTCTGGTAGGATCTTCACCTGTTCTTTTGAAAGGATAAATTCCCGCCGTAAAAGGAAATTGTCCTGGAACATTTTCCTGACCTTTCCATCTGATTAAATCTCCCCAATCTTGGAATTTTGGCAACGCAATTTTTGGAATTTTAAGATGAGAAAGTGATTCGTATTTGGTTTCTACCTTAATTTCTTTTCCTCGAACCAAATAAGAGAATGTATCTTGTTGCATTTCTTCTTTGAAATGATGCCAACCTTGAAGGAACAATCTATTTTCCTCCGAGAGTTCTTTTTTGGTTTTTAAGAAAACTTTTTCAAGTTTATCAGTAGTATGATCGTCATCTGTAATCAGTGCTTTTGCACCTTCAATAAGGTACATTTTCTTAGCGATTTGCGCTTGTTCCTCAACTTGTTTATCGTAATTTTTATTATTGTCTACAATTTCAGAAAGATAACGAACTCTTTTCGGTGGAATAATGGTAGATTCTTCCGAAACGTTTTGTTCTTCGTATGATTTTAAATCTAATGAAGTGAATTTAGCATTTACTTTTTCAACCAATGCATTATACAAAGCGGTAGTTCCCCAATCGTTAAACTGACTTGCCTTCGTAGAAAAAACTGGCATTTCTTCTAATGGCGTTTCCCATAATTGGTGGTTACGCTGAAACTGTTTTCTCACCGCTTGAATGGCATCTAAAGCTCCTCTTTTGTCAGATTTATTCAATGCTATTAAATCTGCATAATCTAGCATATCAATTTTTTCTAACTGAGTAGAAGCACCATATTCTGGCGTCATTACATACATAGAAACATCTGCAATTTCAGTAATTTCTGAACCAGATTGACCAATTCCCGAAGTTTCTAAAATGATAATATCTGGACTAGAAATTTTAAGAACATCTAATGCAGAATGAATGTAAGGCGAAACCGAAACATTGTTCTCACGAGTTGCCATAGAACGCATGTAAACTCTAGAATCATTGATGGAATTCATTCTGATTCTATCGCCGAGAAGCGCGCCTCCCGTTTTCTTTTTAGAAGGGTCTACGGAAATAATCGCAATTTTTTTATCTGCGTTTGCTCTTAAAAATCTACGCACCAATTCATCTGTTAACGAAGATTTACCAGCGCCACCAGTTCCTGTAATCCCGATGATGGGAATATTGAAATGTTTTGCTTTTTCTTTTAATGCTTCAACCAATTCTGGTTTCTCATCTGAGAAGTTTTCTACTGCAGAAATCACTTGAGCGATAGATTTAGCATCTTCAAATTTGATATTTTCAATGTCAGAAACGGTGATATTTTCGCCTGTAGCAAAATCAGATTTTTGAACCAAATCATCAATCATTCCTTGCAATCCCATTTCTCTACCATCATCTGGAGAATAAATTCTGTCTATTCCATACTCCATTAAATCTTTAA
>DITA01000010.1:8013-10616 GCA_002422665.1 Flavobacteriales bacterium UBA6196 | reverse complement strand
CTTTTTATAATGCACTACGAGTTCTTTATTATCAATGTAGCTGTATGCTTCATTTAGAAATGGTTTATTTTGAGAGTGTTTTCCTATTTTAGTATTAGTATCTAAAATGCTCATAAGGCTATAAAGATAATATTTTTCATTATCCTCACCTAAAGATGATTTATTTACATTTTCTCTGAAATATGAAATACATTGTAATAATTCTTCATTTGCATCTTCATATAATCCAAGATAAATTTTGTTTTGAGCAATAAAATATTTTGTCTTATTAGTGATATATGGATTTTTTAAATCTAATGAATATTTATTAGCTGTAAGTATATTATCTAATGCGAGCTTATACAAAGAAGCATCCATTAAAACAACTCCTTTATTCAAATAAGCATCTGTTATTAGATTTTTATTATTAGAAATTTTACTGGTAATTAAAGCACTATCTGTGTATTGAAAATTCTGAGGACTGCTAAAAATTTTACTGGCATAACGATATGCATAAAATAATGCTTCATTATTTTTATCTTTTTTTGATTTTTTCATGTAAAATTTGACAAGCTTAATCCCTTCATTATGGTTTATATCATATAAACTATCAATTTTTTTTTCAATTTTTACATAATTTAAATACTCAATATTATTATTTTGAGAGAAAAAAATATTTGAAATAAGTAGAATCAAAAAAAACAATATTTTTATGCTAAAGTGCTGATTCATTTTGATTAATAACAGAATTCTTTATTTATTTTAATTTAATAATAAATTATTTTTACAATAATACTGTTATTTTTTCTAAAACAAAACAGTTTTTTTATAAAACAACACTTATATTTTATGAAAGGACAGTTGAAAAATTTGTATGTAGTTCTTGTTTGATGATACTTTTGTAAAAAAAATCAGTTATGAAAAAAGTTGTTCTTTTATCCGTTAGTGCGTTAAGTGTTTTATTTGTATCATGTAGACAAAATGAAGATATTCTAAGTAATGAAGATATTAAAACTCTTAATATAATAAAAAAGAATAGAGATTTAAGAGAATTAAATAATAAAAATAAAAATAAAAAAGACACTATATCAATAAAAACTCAACTTTTAAGAAATGATTCTCTTTCAACTGTTTTATCATTTGATGAAATTGTAAAGCCTCCGAGATAATTTATAAATCTAATAAAAGTAAAATAAAATTTTTTTTCATCGTTTGTGTTTTCTCTTTTCGCTGTTTGTTCTCAGAACAGCGAAAGAGATTTTTGAAGAATTTTTTATTTAAATTTTTTGAAAGATTTAAAAATAATATTAATAAAAAGTAAAATAAAATTTTTTTTCATCGTTTGTGTTTTCTCCTTTCGCTGTTTGTTCTCAGAGCAGCGAAGGAGATTTTTAAAAGAAAATTTTAAAATACAAATTAAAGAAATATCTAAGATGTACTTTGTTATATTCATAACCATATTTTAATCTTAGAAATTTAAAATATTAATTTAAAAATTTACTGTTATGAAAAAATTTACACCAATATTGTTAGCATTGGCTTCAATCGCAGTATTATCATTTAAACAATCAAATAGTTCCGGAAAATCTGATGATGTTTTGAGCAAAAATGACATTGAGATTTTAGAAATTATACAGAATAAAAGAAAATTAAGAAATAGTAATGAAAATAAGACTACAATAGTTTTACATAATGAAGAAGAAGCATTAAGATTTCTTAATAAGTAATTCAGTTGAAATAAATCTAATAAAAGTAAAATAAAATTTTTTTTCATCGTTTGTGTTTTCTCCTTTCGCTGCTTGTTCTCAGAGCAGCGAAGGAGATTTTTTAAAGACATCATCACAATTATTCATACATTCATATTAATTAAGTTGAGCTTAACACAGTATTTCACTAGAAATATTGTGTTTTGTTTTGTAATTGAAAAATAATCAAAAAAATCAATTTATTTTATCAATTCCATAATTTTATTATCTTTGTAAAAATCCTTATCCAAGATATGCAAACTACTTATATCGAAACACAAACAGTTTCTTTTCAAGATTTTAAAAATCAAATATTAGCAGACTATAAACTAGGTAGAATTTCTCGTGAAATGTCTTACATGGCAAGAAGAGAGGTTTTAACAGGTAAAGCTAAGTTTGGGATTGTAGGTGATGGTAAAGAACTACCACAATTAGCCATGGCAAAAGTTTTTAGAAATGGAGATTTTAGAAGTGGTTATTATAGAGACCAAACCTTCGCATTAGCAGTTGGGGCTTTATCGGTAGAGAGTTTCTTTGCACAATTGTATGCAGATACTTCTGTAGAAAGAGAACCTGCTTCTGCTGGTAGACAAATGAATGGTCACTTTGCAACGCGCAGTTTAAATGAAGATGGAACTTGGAAAGATTTAACTCAAATCAAAAATATATCATCAGATATTTCGCCAACTGCAGGACAAATGCCTAGACTTCTAGGTTTGGCTCAAGCTTCTAAGGTTTACAAATCGGTAAAATTTAATGGTTCAGAGAAATTCAGCAATAATGGAAACGAAGTTGCTTTCGGAACCATCGGTGATGCGTCTTCTGCAGAAGGCCATTTCTGGGAAACTTTGAACGCAGCTTGTGCTTTACAAGTTCCTA
>DITA01000010.1:0-7994 GCA_002422665.1 Flavobacteriales bacterium UBA6196 | reverse complement strand
AAAGATATAAATCTGAAGAAAGATTGAGATGGGAAGCAGATTTCGATGGCTTAGAAAAATTTAAAGAATGGATCCTTAATTATTCTATTGAATTAGAAGGAAAAGAAGAAATTTTAGCTACAGTAGAAGAACTTGAATATATAGAAAAAGAAGCTAAAAAAATAGCAAAAGACGGTCAGAAAAAAGCTTGGGAAAATTATAGAAATTCTATAGAAGTTCTTAAAAATGAAGTACTTCCATTAGTAGAGAATCTAAAATCTCAGAATAGCGAAGTAGAAGTAGAAATGAAAAAATTCGGGGCATTGATTTCTTATGCTAAAAAGGATGTATTCAGTTTGATGAGAAAAGTTTTGCTTTTGACTAGAACTCATCAATCTACTGAAAGACAATGGCTTGCTTCTAAATATCAACAGCTTTTAGCGCAAGAAAAAGATAATTATTCTTCACACTTGTATTCAGAATCTGAATGTAAATCAACCAATGTAAAAGAAGTAAAACCAATTTACTCAGAAAATTCTGAAATGGTAGATGGAAGAGTAGTGGTAAGAAATAATTTTGATAAAATCTTTGAAAAATATCCTGAAACTTTGGTTTTCGGTGAAGATGCAGGGAATATTGGTGATGTAAACCAAGGTTTAGAGGGACTTCAAGAAAAATATGGCAAAGTAAGAGTAGCAGATACTGGTATTAGAGAAGCTACAATTTTGGGACAAGGAATTGGTATGGCGATGCGTGGACTTCGTCCGATTGCAGAAATTCAGTATTTAGACTATATTTTGTATTGTTTACAAGGAATTAGTGATGATTTGGCAACACTTCATTACAGAACAAAAGGTGGACAAAAAGCACCAGTTATCATCAGAACTCGTGGTCATAGATTAGAAGGAATTTGGCATTCTGGTTCACCAATGGCGGGAATTATTAACCTAGTAAAAGGTGTTAATGTTTTGGTTCCTAGAAATTTAACTAAAGCAGCAGGTTTTTATAACACGATGCTTCAAAGTGATGAACCCGCAATTATTGTAGAAACGCTCAATGGTTATAGACTAAAAGAAAAACAACCAGATAATTTAGGTGAATTCACTGTTCCAGTTGGAAAAATAGAAGTAACTAGAGAAGGAAAAGATGTTACTTTAGTAACTTACGGTTCTACTTGGAGATTGGTAATGGAAGCTGCCGAAGAATTAGAAAAATTAGGAATTTCTTCGGAAGTTATTGATATTCAATCGTTAATACCTTTTGATATTTCACATGAAGTGGCAGAAAGCGTGAAGAAAACCAATCGTTTAGTAATTATAGACGAAGACGTAGAAGGCGGAACTTCTGCATTTATTCTTCAGCAAATTGTAGAAAAACAAAAAGCATTCAGATATTTGGATTCGGCCCCGTTAACGATTTCAGCAAATGATCACAGACCAGCTTATGCAAGTGATGGAGATTATTTCTCAAAACCTTCTGTAGATGATATGGTAGAGAAAATATATGCAGTTTTTCATGAAGCGAACCCTTCTCAATTTCCAAAAATTTAAAAAATGAAAATTTTATTTGTAATTATAGCAGCTTTTACGCTTTCGAGTTGTACTGTGGCAAAAATCCAAGATTGCCCAGAAGAAAAAATCATCAATAAAATGCCAAAAGTGATTGATGGAAACTCACAAACGCCTAATGAATATTATATTTACAAAGGAGAAAGAAGGGAAATCAAGGAATTTGCTGCCGCTTGGATTGAGAAAAATTGCCCGAATATAAAAGTACAAGAAGTTTATTAAGATAAATAAGAAACAACTCTTATCAGGAGTTGTTTTTTTGTTTTAAAAAATCATATTTATATCATAGTAAAACCCGAATTTTCTGAAAAATTCCGTAAATTCGCAAAAATTTAATCTCGAAATGAATTACGATATTATTGTTATAGGTTCTGGACCTGGTGGTTACGTAACCGCAATTAGAGCATCACAATTAGGTTTTAAAACGGCTATCATAGAAAAAGAAAATCTAGGTGGTATTTGTTTAAATTGGGGGTGTATTCCTACCAAAGCTTTACTGAAATCTGCTCAAGTTTTTAACTATATAAAACACGCCGAAGATTACGGTCTTAATAAAGTAGAGGGAAGTTTTGATTTTCCTAATGTAATTGCTAGAAGTAGAGGAGTTGCTACTAAAATGAGTGGCGGAATTTCTTTCTTGATGAAGAAGAATAAAATTGACGTTATCATGGGAACTGCCAAAGTTCAAAAAGGCAAAAAAGTTTCGGTAACAGATAAAGAAGGAAAAGTTTCTGAATATTCAGCAAATCATATTATCATTGCAACTGGAGCTCGTTCTAGAGAATTACCAAATCTTCCACAAGATGGAGTAAAAGTAATTGGTTACAGACAAGCTCTGTCATTGCCTACTCAACCAAAATCTATGATTGTAGTAGGTTCTGGAGCAATCGGAGTAGAGTTCGCAGATTTTTATAATACAATGGGAACTAAAGTGACGATTGTAGAATTTATGCCAAATATCGTTCCTGTAGAAGACGAAGAAATTTCTAAACACTTAGAAAAATCTCTTAAAAAATCTGGAATTGATATCATGACCAATGCATCTGTAGAATCTGTAGATACTTCTGGAAACGGAGTTAAAGCTAATGTAAAAACCAAAGATGGAAACATTACATTAGAAGCAGATATTCTACTTTCGGCAGTTGGTATTGCTGCAAATATTGAAAACATTGGACTTGAAGAAGTAGGAATTGCTACAGACAAAGGTAGAGTTTTGGTAAATGAATGGTACCAAACTTCTGTACCAGGTTATTATGCAATTGGTGATATAATTCCTACTCAAGCTTTGGCTCACGTAGCATCAGCAGAAGGAATTACTTGTGTAGAAAAAATCAAAGGAATGCACGTAGAAACAATTGACTACGGAAACATTCCAGGTTGTACTTACTGTCATCCAGAAATTGCATCTGTTGGTTTAACTGAAAAGCAAGCTAAAGAAAAAGGATACGAAATTAAAGTTGGTAAATTCCCACTTTCTGCATCTGGTAAAGCCACCGCAAATGGTAATACAGATGGGTTCATCAAAGTAATTTTTGATGCAAAATACGGAGAATGGTTAGGTTGCCACATGATTGGTGACGGTGTTACAGATATGATAGCAGAAGCGGTGGTTGCTAGAAAATTAGAAACTACTGGTCACGAAATCATCAAATCTATTCACCCGCATCCAACTGTTTCTGAAGCGATTATGGAAGCAGTAGCTGCTGCTTACGGAGAAGTGATTCACATCTAATATTTATGTAATAAATACAAAAAAACCACAGTATTTGCTGTGGTTTTTTTGTACTTTTGAAATCTCAAACTAATAGTTATATCATGAAAAAATATTTTTTTATTTTACTATTTCTTCAATTCGGTTTATTCTTCAGTCAATATAAACCAAAAGATTATCATCTTGAAAGCAAAATTGTTCTGAAAAATTCAAATGATACCATAAAAGCAAGAATTTTGGCACTTTGGGCATTTAAAAAAGATCATTTTGCTCCTCAAACTTTTATGCGAAAATTAACAGTTTTTGACGCAGAAGGAATAAAATCAAAAATTAATGAGAGTGATGTTAAGTATTTAGAAATAAAAGATTTTGATGGAAAAATTAGAAAATTTATAAATTCTTTTGAAATATTAAATAAAGAAATTGGTCTTTTGGAAATTCTTTATTCTGGAAAAATGAGCTATTATTGTGGTTTTCAAACAGTTAATCTTTATGGTAATGTAAATTCAACAGAATATTTAGTTGAAAAAAATAAGCCATTAATAGATACAAACTTGTTTAGTGGTTCTAATAAAAAACTAAAAGAAAGGTTAAGTAATTATCCAGATTTAATTGAGCTTCTTGATAAAGTATCGAACAAAAAAGATCTCATAAAAATATTAGAGTTATATAATTCTAAATAATATGCTTTAAATATAAGAAAAACCACAGTTTTTGCTGTGGTTTTTTTAATTTTAACAAATGAAACTAATAATAATATGAAGAAAGAAATTGGTTTGGTACTTTCAGGTGGTGGAACTAAGGGAATTGCAGAAGCTGGTGCATTGAAATTTTTAGAAGAAAAAAATATTTTTCCAGAAGTTATTGCAGGAACGAGTGCTGGTGCAATTGTTGGCGGATTGTATTCTTTTGGAAAATCTCCTGATGAGATTTTAGATTTTTTTAAATCGGTTTATTTTTTCAATTGGAAACATTTTACGCTTACTAAACCAGGATTTATCAATTCTGAAGTTTTTAGATTGTACTTGAAACCCATTATTGGAGAAATTAAGATTAAAGATTTAAAATTAGAATTGCTCATTACAGCGACTGATTTGGTTCAAGGCGTTACGCACGTTTTTGATGGAGACACTTATTTGCTTGATGCGATTATAGCTTCATGTTCGGTTCCTGGTTTGACAAGTCCGTTCCAAAAAGATGGAATGTTATTAAGCGATGGCGGAATTTTGAATAATTTTCCTTCAAATCTCATCAGAGAGAAATGTGAAAAACTAATTGGAGTGTATGTTTCGCCACTACAAGATATTGAAGGCAAACAGCTTAACAGTATCAAAGCTGTTTCTACCAGAGCTTATGAATTGCTGAGCCATAGTGTAGAAAACTATAAATTCAAAGATTGCGATTGGTTTATCTCTCCCAAAGAATTATCTAATTATGGAATGTTCGAGAGCAATAAAGCCAGAATGAACGAAATCTTTAAATTGGGTTACGACGAAGCCGTAAAAACTTTCCCCGAAAATTTTTAATTTTTTCTAAAAAACATATTTAGAATAGACCAAAACTCCTGTAATTAAGGAGAGTAGAGTAGCCGTTACCACACTTGCCGCTGCTAAATCTTTGATCAAGCCTATTTTTTCATTGAAATGAGGTTCTACGAAATCACAAATTTTTTCAATGGCTGTATTGATGATTTCTGCAATGAGAACCAAAAAGCAAACGATAAAAATTAAAACAGCGTCTGTAGAATTTAATTGAAAATAAACAATTAGAAATAAATTAATGACAAGTGCTAAGAGTTCTAACTGAAAGTTTCTTTCGGTTTTTAGCATCCAAAAAAGTCCTTTGAAAGCATAATAAACACTTTTGTAAAACGGAGGTCTTTTCATTACCAATTTTTATCAACCATGTAAATAAGTTGTGTCATAACTACAGCTCCCAATAATAATTCTCTGCGATTTACTTTCTCGAAAGTGTCTTCTGGAGTATGATGAATGTCAAAATATCTTTGTGAATCTGTTACCAATCCAGATGCAGGAATTTTAAGTTCTCTCAATGGCTCTATGTCTACGCCAGAATGGTCTCCTGCAAATTCATAAATTCCGTATGGGTTAAAAAGTTTTTCCCAAGATTTCATAGATTTGGCTTTTTCAGGATGCATTCCTAAGCTAAAACTTCTCGGTGTAAAACCTCCACTGTCACTTTCTAGGGCAAAAACGTGCGGTTCTTCTGATTTTTTTACCGTTTCCATGTACGTTTTTCCACCTCTTACACCATTTTCTTCATTGGCAAAACAAACAACTCTTATGGTATGATTATTTTTGAGTTTTAAATTTTTGAAAGTTCTCAGCACTTCTATACTTTGTACAATTCCAGCACCATCATCATGAGCGCCTTCACCTACATCCCAAGAATCAAGATGTGCGCCAACTACAATTACTTTTTCATCTGAATTTCCTTTGATTTCGCCAATGACAGATTTGGTCATCATTTGTCCATTCATTCCGCAATTAGAATTGAGAACAGCTTGAACTTTTTGTTTTTTGAGTAAAATTTCTTCTAAATAATCAGCAGACTCTGCACCAATTGCAACGGCAGGAATTTTAGGAATTCCATCTTCGTAACGAGTAGAGCCAGTGTGAGGAACATCGTCAAATGATGATGTGAGAGAACGAATGATTACCGCTTTTCCTCCTTTTTTTGCAACTTCAGATGGAGTAACTCTTCTGTATTTTCCAGCATCTCCGTAAGCTTGTCCTGTTACCACAAACTCTTGTTTAAAGGCATAGTTGAAAAACACAATTTTATCTTTTACGGCGTAATCTGGTAATTTTTCGAAATCTTCTAAAGTTTTTACTAAAATTACTTCGCCTTCCAAATCTTTACCTTTGGTTCCTTCAGAATTGCCTAAAGAAAGCATTTTTACTTCTTTCCATTTTCCGTGATTCACTCTTAATTTTAAAGACTCATCACCGCGAGTCCAAACGTTTACCATTACAGGTTGAAACCAAACTTGGTCTGCACCAGCTTCTAGCAGTTTTTTCATCGCCCAGTCTGCAGATTTTTCGTAATTACTGCTTCCAGATAATCTGCTGCCAATATCTTTGGTTAATTCTCTTAGGTCTTCGTAAGATTTACCATTGACCAAAATTTCGTCTGAAATTTTCTTGAATTGAAGAGAATCTTGCTTGAAATTTTGAGACCAAAAAAATCCGCCCAAAAAGAGCGGAAGTATGTAAAGTAGTTTCTTCATGTTGTGATTTCTTTTTGGAAATCTAAAAGTACTATTTTTTTGTTATAAATCAAGAAAAATTACCAATCCATGTCGTACATTAACAGTGCAGTAACCAATTTTGGCTCTATGTAAGTACATTTTGGAGGCATTTGTAAATTCTGATTCGCCAGTTTGGTAATGTCATTAAAACTTACTGGAAACAATCCAAAGCCAACGGAATAATCGCCAGAATCTACTTGTTCTTTAAGCTTGATGATGCCGTCAATATTAGAATTTCCTTTTACAAAATTCATTTTGCTGTTTTCTTCTTCCTCATAATCATTAATTCCAAGAATAGGTTTGAAGATGTATTTGTCTAATAAATGATGGTCTACATTATCTAATCCTTGGTCTAAATCTCTGAGATTATGTTTTACGTGCAGTGAATAGAATTTACCACCCAAATACATAGAAATGTGGAATTTCTGTGAAGGATAGTAAGCGTTTTCACCTTTTTCGTGGATAAGGAAGTTCTCTGATACTTTTTGTAAAAATTCTTCTTCAGAATTTCCGTTTAGGTCTTTTACAACTCTGTTATAGTCATTAATTTTAATCGATTGACTAGAAACAATAAAGCTGAAAACAAAATTATAAGGTTCATTGCCATTATGTCTTTTGTTTTTTTCTTTGTGTTTTTGAGCATATAATGCTGCAGAAGCAATTCTGTGGTGACCATCTGCTACATAAAAAGAATCAATTTGGTCTATTACTTCTTTAAATTGCTGAAGTTTTAGACGATTGTCTATTCTCCATACTTTGTGTCTTACTCCAGTTTCGTCTGTATGATTAATAATGGGAACATTTTTTTCTTCGTGGTTCATCAGTAATTCTATCTTAGAATTAGCTTGATAGGTAAGAAGAACTGGTTCTGCTTGAAGTGAAACTTTCTCTAAGAAATGAGCAAGTTTTTCTTTTTTGTAAGTAAGGGTAGACTCATGTTTTTTGATTTTTCCGTTCCAGAAATCTTCCACACTTGTCAATCCTAATAATCCTCTAAAAACAGATTTATTGGGTAAAATTTGCTCATACAAATAATAAGAAGAGCTGTCTTGAAGAAGTTTATTGTCGCCCAACATTTCTTCGTAATTGCTTCTTACTTTTCGTAGATTTCTATCAACATCTTTCGATTTGCTGCATACATATGGTTTAATCATCTGTATGTAAGAAGAGTCTTCCGTCGCTTTTTTATTGATTTCTTCCTGCGTAAAATTATCCAAAGGATGAGTTGGGAATTTATCAATATAATCAGGGTGCGGTCTAACTCCTCTAAATGGTTTAAAAACTGGCATGTTCTACGTTTAATTAATTTGAGGTTTTATATAGTTTAATTTTTTAAATTTTGCGAATATAATAAATTTTTAAATTATATAAGTTTTTGTAAGTCAATAATTTGTTGTGCTAATTCTGTTCCTATTCTTTCTTGGGCTTCTAAAGTGCTTCCACCAACATGCGGAGAAAGCGAAAG
>DITA01000062.1:0-17503 GCA_002422665.1 Flavobacteriales bacterium UBA6196 | reverse complement strand
TTACTTTTTTCTGTGAAAAACGTAATAAACAAAATAAGCACTCACTGCCATTAACACAAATCCTAAGAAAAATGGCGCTCCAGAAAACTGAAATGGTGGTTTTAATTCTAAGGTTAAAAGTTTAATTTTAGCATCTGGATGAGTGAAAAAATAGAAAATCTGAGTCATCAGAAGCGGTCCAATAATTGACGTAATGCTGATGACACTTGTTAAAGCACCTTGCAAATCACCTTGTTCCTTAGGTGAAACTTTTGATGAAATAACGGATTGTAAAGCTGGCCCAGCAATTCCACCTAAACAATAAATGGCTAGAATAGCGTACATCATCCATTCTTTTTGAGCGAATGCAAAAAGCAACATTCCGGTACAGTAAAACATAATTCCGTATAAAATACTTCTTTCACTACCCAATTTAGGATGAACTTTTCTAATCAAAAATCCTTGAACAAAAGCGGTAAAAGCCCCCATCACACCGAGAGAAATCCCTACTGTTTTTTCGTCCCAAGCAAATTTGTACATCGTAAAATACGCCCAATTGGTTTGTACCGCATGACTCGCCAAATACACCAAAAACCAAGCAACAAAAAGTTTTAAAATTTCAGGATGTGTTCTTACTTTTAATAATGAACCTACTGGATTAGCTCTTTTCCATTCAAAAGGTCTTCTGTGCTCTTTATCTAAACTTTCTGGCAATATAAAATATCCATAAGCTAAATTCACCAAACATAAAACAGCGGCCGCATAAAACGGCACTCTAGAACCGAATTGTCCTAATAATCCGCCAATTACAGGTCCAATGATAAATCCTAAACCAAAAGCGGCACCAATCATTCCAAAGTTTTTAGAACGATTGCTGTCATCTGAAATATCTGCTATATAAGCAGAAGCGGTAGTGATACTTGCTCCCGTAATTCCAGAAAAAATACGACCTACAAACAGCCAAAAAATAGTTGGCGCCCAAGCTTGAATAAAAAAATTGATAGAAAATCCTAAAAGTGAAAATAAAATCACCGGTCTTCTTCCATATTTATCACTTAAATTTCCTAAAACTGGTGCAAAAAGGAATTGCATGAAAGCATATAAAAAACTAAGCCAACCACCATATTTAGAGGCTTCGCTTACATCTCCATTAATCAATTCTTCTATTAATTTAGGCACAACAGGGATTACAATTCCCCAACCAGTAATATCAATGATTAAGGTGATAAATATAAACCAAATCGCAGCTGTTTTATTCGAATTTTTCATACAAAAAGCGAAGATACATCTTTTTCAATTTTCTAGAAATTTTTTAACTTTTATATATCAGTTTATCTCATAAAAAAAGCGCTCTTTCGAGCGCTACTATTTATTTTTCTGTGGTTGTTCTTTCGTGTGGAGCTTCTTCTTTTCCTGTTTTTAGGAAATCGTATGCAAGTGCAGATGCAATGAATACAGATGAATAAGTTCCGAAGAAAATACCTAAGAATAATGCGAACATAAATCCTTTTAAGTTATCTCCTCCGAAGAAGAAAATAGCCATAATTACTAATAAAACAGTAAATGATGTATTGAAAGTTCTACCTAGTGTACTAGAAATAGAGTCATCAAACAATCCCGCTAGAGTAAGAGATTTTTTCTCTTTCAAATATTCTCTAATCCTGTCGAATACAATTACGGTATCATTTATCGAGTAACCGAGTACTGTAAGAATCGCAGCGATAAAGTCTTGGTTAATCTCCATGTTGAATGGCATGATATTTTTAAAAAACGAGAAGAATCCTAGAATGATAATTGCATCGTGAGCTAATGCTGCTACCGCACCTAAAGAGAACTGCCATTTGTTAAATCTGAATAAGATATAAATGAAAATTCCTAATAAAGAAGCTAATACAGCATAAGTACCACCAGTTTTAATATCATCTGCTACTGTAGGTCCAACTTTAGAAGAAGAAACAATTCCTAATTCTGCACCATGAGCATCTTTGAAATCTGCTAATGTAGTATTTGGAGATAAGAAAGGTTTTAATCCTTCAAATAATTTTTTCTCGATATCTTGGTCAGCTTCGATGGATTCATCATCAATTTTATAGTCAGTTGTAATTTTTAATTGGTTTGCATTACCAAAAGTTTTAACATCTACTGCTTGAGATTCGCCATTTAAAACAAATACTTTAGCTAGAGATTCGTGAGCTTTAGTAGCTTCTACGTCTTTATCAAATCTTACTACATAACTTCTACCACCTTTGAAATCTACCCCAGTCTTGAAACCATAATTGAAAATGGAGAATAAACTCGCAACAGTAAGAATTGTAGAAAAGATGTAAGCAAATTTTCTTTTACCAATAAAATCAATCCAGATATTTCTGAACCAGTTTTTAGTAATTGGAGTCCAAACAGAAAGACCTTTTCCTTTATTTAATCTATGGAAAATCATTACTCTAGATAACAATACAGAAGTAAAGAAAGTCATGATAAGACCAATACCTGTAGTTACCGCAAAACCTTTAATAGGTCCTGTTCCGAAGATAAATAATACTAATGCTGTTAGCAATGAAGTAAGGTGACCATCTATAATTGCAGAAAGTGCATGTTTGAAACCATCTGTATATGCTTGTTTAATAGATTTACCTGCAAATAATTCTTCTTTCGTTCTTTCATAGATGATTACGTTTGTGTCTACCGCAATTGCCATGGTTAATACAATACCAGCAATACCAGGAAGAGTAAGTGTAGCATTGATAGAATCCATAATTCCGAAAAGGTAGAATAGGTTAAATATCATTGCTATAATCGCATAAACACCAGCACCACCATAGTAGAAAATAATATATACTACAATAATTAGGAATGCAATAAAGAAAGACCAAAGTCCTGCAGAAATAGATTCTTGACCAAGAGAAGGCCCTACTACATCTGCCTGAACAACTTTAGCTGAAGCTGGTAATTTACCTGCGCTTAATACGTCCGTAAGGTCTTTAGCTTCTTCTTGAGTAAAACTTCCAGAAATCTGAGATCTTCCCGAAGGAATTGGCTCATTTACATTTGGAGCAGTGTAAACAATGTTATCTAAAGTTACTGCAACTGGTTTTCCTACGTTTTTCTCAGTAAGCGTTTTCCAGTCTCTAGTACCTTCAGTATCCATTTGCATGTCTACTACAATTCTACCAAGATTATCATAGTTAATTCTAGCAGTTTCTACCGCACCATCTACTGGAGCTTTTTGATTGATATTACCTCTGATAGCATAAAGAACTAAATTATCTGGATCAGCAGCATCTGGCTTATAAGCCCACATGAATTTAGTAAATTTAAGATTTGCTGGTCTCAGTTTTATTGCAATTTCGCTATTCAGAATTTTGTTCATTGCCGAAGTATCAGAAAGCTTGATATTACCTACACCAGCTTGTCTTAATGTATTCAACTGAAGCATGTTGATAAGATTAGTGTTTTTAGCAACACCAAGAGAATCTGCTTTTGCTGGAACAATTTTAGAAAGTGTTTCTAGATAAGGAGCAACTTCATTGATTTGTTGTACTTCCCAGAACTGCAATTTAGCAGAAGTAGAAAGCATTTTTTTCACTTTGTCTTTATCTTTAATACCTGGCATTTCTACCGCAATTCTACCAGTTCCTGGAACACGCTGTACGTTTGGTTGTACCGCTCCCATTTTATCAATTCTGGTTCTAATTACTTCGAAAGCTGTTCCTACAGAAGCATCAATTTTATTCCTAATAATAGATTTTACTTGATCATCTGTAGTATTGAATTTAATTTGACCACTTAATTTTTGAGTTCCAAAAACTTCTGGGCTAGCCAATTTAAGACCAGCTTTTTTCTCTTGATTAACTAAGTCAAACTGAGTGAAAAAATCTTCAATATAAGGTTTTGTAGACTGTTTCTGAACTTTGTCAGCTCTGTCTAGCGCTTCTATAACGATAGGATTAGTAGAATAATTGGTTAAATCATTTACTAAATCTCTTTGGTTAATTTCTAATAGAACGTTAATACCACCTTTTAAGTCCAAACCAAGCTTCATTTCTTTCTGCTTAGCTTCAGGATAGTTCAACTGAGTGAATCCTAAATGGATGGTATCTTTAGAAAGACGCGCAATTTCTTTATTATATTTTGCTTCGTCTTCACCAGCAATAGCTTTGGCTTCGTTTTCTATTTTACTTGCATACCAAGTTGGCAACAACTCGTTGATACAAATAAGCCCAAGAACAATCGCTACAATCGTAATAAGTCCTTTTCCTTGCATTGTTTATAGTTTACAACATTTAAAATTATAGTCGGCAAATATAATGATTATCAGTTGAAATAAAAATTTTGTTTACATGATTTTAATAAATAATGAAATAAAAAATAATGCTATTAATTTTTTTCAATATTGTTTAAGAACTTTCAATTATTCGTTTTAGTATAAATAATAATTTACAGATTGTAAAATAATAAATTATATATTAAATTATTTAAAATAAATTTTATAAATATCTAGTGAAATTATTGAAAAAAAAAGTATTCATTTCTGAATACTTTTGCAATTATATTAAACTTTATTAAAATAAATCTTCATTAATTAATTGAGCTCCATTTGATATAGCTAAATCTTTTAGAATTTCACCATAAGATTCTGCGACTCCTGAATAAACATAAAATTTAATAACTTCAGAATTACCTGTAATAGAATCAGAACTTTTAACATTAAACACATAGTATTTTTTGTTTTCACCATATACATTATAAGATATGCTCTTAATTTTAGACCAATTAATAAGAATAGAATTAGTAGATTTCAAATAGTATTTTTTTATTCCAACATCATCATATAATAATCTCAATTTATTTTCCCCTTCAAAAATATCAATAGATCTGGAGTTTAACCACTCTAGCATATCTTTTTTTTCGCTGCTCAATGACGTAACCATTTCATTACCTTTTAAATTAACAATATGCGAAAAAGCTTTTTTGAAACGATCTCTTATTTCAATTGTCTGGAAATTCATTTTAATATACAAAGGCAAACCTTCATGAATATATGATGAAACAATATACAAAGCCGGAGACTCATTAGTTTCACTGATTCTAAAATCATTAATAGTATCAAAACCAATAGAAGTATAACCACCATTTGAGTTATCAATCCTAATTTTAGTAAATGAAAAAAGAATTGTATTAGTCGAATTTTTTGGAAGATGATAACTTTCTACAGAAATCACATCACTTTTTTTAGTATTTAACCAATCAATAGTCTCTTCTAGAGTTTGCGCATTGATAAAAGTGTAAAACAATACCAATAAAAAGGAAAAAATTAACTTCATACAAATAATTTTATCAAATATAACAAAAAAATCTTAGTTATAAATCTCTAAAATTTTAACAAAAAAAAATTATTTATTGAAAGTTAAACCGTCATCGAAAACAATCTGGTTTCAGGCATTTTTCTCATCATTCTTAAGTCAAAAGCCATGGCAACATTTCTAGTGAAAACTCTTCCTTTTTCGGTAATTTTAACGGTATTTCCTGAAATTTCTACCAGACCATCTTCTTGCATTTCTTGTAGCTTTTTCAATGCTTCTGGTAATTCTTCAAAAGAATTTTCTGGTGTAAAAGTGGTTTCTAACTGACACATTAAATTGAGAATATGTCTTCTTAATTTTAAATCTTCTTCATTTAAAATATGACCTTTCACCACAGGAATAATTCCTTCTTCTACTCTTTTTTGATATTCTTCTACCGATTTTTCGTTTTGAGCAAAAGCATGCCAAGAATCCGAAATAGCAGACATACCTAAACCGACCATCAATTGAGTATTACTTGAAGTATATCCCATGAAATTTCGGTGTAATTTTTTATGAATTAAAGATTGGTACAAATCATCTTTTTCGAGTGAAAAATGGTCCATTCCTACTTCTATATAACCTAATTCTTCTAACAGTTTTTTGCCGTTTTCGTAGAGTTTTCGTTTTTCTTCGCCACTTGGCAAATCATTTTCGTCAAAACCACGTTGACCAACTCCTTTTATCCACGGAACGTGAGCGTAAGAATAAAATGCAAGCCTGTCTGGTTTTAATTCCAAAGTTTTTCTGATGGTAAATTCCATCGCGTCCCAAGTTTGGTGCGGCAATCCAAAAACCAAGTCGTGAGAAACACTCTTATAACCAATTTCTCTAGCCCATTCTGTAACGTTTTTCACATTTTCGAAAGGCTGAATTCTATTGATAGCTTTTTGAACTTTTTCATCATAATCTTGCACTCCGAAACTACATCTTCTGAAACCTAAATCATACAAAGTTTGTAAATGTACTTTTGTAGTATTGTTTGGGTGACCTTCAAAAGAAAATTCAGGATTTTCGGCAATTTCTACGGTGCTAAAAATTCCTTCTAGTAAAATTCTCAAATTTTCTGCAGAGAAAAAGGTAGGAGTTCCACCACCCAAATGCAATTCTTTAAGTTTTGGTTTTTCTTCAAAAAGATTAAGATAAAGATTCCATTCTTTCAAAACACTTTCTAAATAAGGTGTTTCTACAGAATGTTGTTTAGTTATGCGTTTATGACAAGCACAAAAAGTACACAATTGCTCACAAAAAGGAAGGTGAATGTAAATAGAAATTCCTTCTTGAGCATTGCTCTCGTTGAAAGACTGAATAACAGTTTTTTGCCATTGCTCAGAAGTAAAACCATCATTATCCCAGTAAGGAACGGTAGGATAAGAAGTATATCTAGGTCCCGGAATATTATATTTATCGATTAAAGAATTCATTTTTTGGAAATTTTAAATTCTAAATTTTAGATTTTAGAATTGCAAAAATAAGGTTTATTTAGTCATTTCTAACAGACAACTTAGATAACGTTTATTAATTTTATGAATATCTTCTGTAAAAATCTGTGAAATCTGTGGGAAACTATTTAAAAATTGCCTTCAAAATTCTATTTTTCCCAGCAAATACGAGGCTGTTTTCATCTATCCATTCGCAAACGTAAAGATTTTTTTCTTGTGAAATCGTTTTCCAAGTTTTTCCATAATCGCTAGAAAATTCTATATTTTGGTCTCCCACTGCAATAATGTCTTTACCTTTAGATTTCGGACGGATTTTCACACATGTTTTATATCCTCCATTTTTTCCAGAAGCTTGAATTTGCCAAGTTTCGCCACCATCAAAAGTAGTTGCAATGTTATTGATATTTTCCGCTTGCTTGGTATAATCACCACCTACTGCAATCCCGAATTTCTCATCATAGAAATCAATAGAATAAATTCCTGTAGAAGATTTCCCGTTAACAAAAGGCGTATTGTAAACATTCCAAAAATAAGGTTTATCCCAATTGAATTTAAAAATTCTAGAAACGGTTCCTCCTGTTGCAATCCAAACGGTATTTCCTTTCATTGCAATATTGGTATTACTTGCTGCAAAATGCGCTTCCCCTTCTTGATATTTCGGCATAATTCCGCCTTTATTTTTATAATTTTTGCTCGAAATAATTCTAAAATGGGGCTTTCCTTCTTTTCTTGGGTCACTTATTGCCAATCCTCTTCCCTTTTCATCAAACATAAAAGCGTCGTAAAATGCAGTTTTTATGGTATCGGTAAAAACTTCTTCTGCCGTAAAAGTACTTTTGGTAATTTTATAAAAAGTAGCAGGACTTTCGATGTTTACGGTGTAAAACAAATCGTCTGTTTGTGCCAATGTTCTGAATTGAAGATTTGCATCTGATAATTTCATTTGCTTTCTAATCGTGGGTTCTTTCAAATGAATATATCCAAATTTAGAATCTGTAGCAGCGTAATACACTTTGTTTTGCCAAATCTGAATTGCTCTTACACTCATGTTATAATTATCTGCTAAAGCCGAGAATTCTAGACTTTGAGCCATTATAAAACCATGAGCCAATAAACAAAAGGCTAATATTATTCTTTTCATTTTTACTTTTTTACAAAAATAAAAAATCCCACCAAAAAGTGGGATTTAATTTGTTAATCTTTATTATCAATATCGATTTCTATTTCTTCTAAAGGCTCTTGTTCCGCTTTGAAAGTTTCACCGAAACCACCATTTTGAAGTTTAGAATTTTTTCTACTGTATAAGAAGTAAATCACAAAACCAAACAACAACCAAATAGCAGAATATGTTTGTGCTTCTATACTTAAATTAATAATCAAATAAATATTAATTAAAATTCCTAAAGTTGCAATTACTGGCAATGCAGGAACTCTAAAATTTCTTTGAAGATTAGGTTGTTTTACTCTCAAAACCCAAACCGCTACACAAACCATTGTAAACGCGAAAAGCGTCCCGAAACTTGTCATGTGTGCTAAATCGTTAATAGGTGTAAAAGCTGCAACTACAGAAATAACTCCACCAAGAATCATTAAATTTTTACTTGGAACACCTGTTTCTGCATTTACTTTAGAGAAAGTTTTAGGAATTAAACCGTCTTTAGACATTCCTAAGAAAATTCTAGATTGTCCCATAATCATTACCATCAATACAGAAATAAGACCTACTGTAGCAGCAATCGTGATGATGTATCCTGCCCATGCTTGACCAGCAATATCAAATGCATAAGCTACAGGAGCTTTAATTGCATCTGGATATTTTCCTAGTGGATTAAAATCTGAATAATGCATCATCCCTGTTAAAACCAATGAAACTAAAATATACAATAAAGTACAAATTAATAAAGAAGCAATAATAGCAAATGGTACATCTTTTTTAGGATTAATCGCTTCACCAGCTTGTGTAGAAACCGCATCAAAACCTACGTACGCAAAGAAAATGGCAGAAGCTCCCGCAATAATTCCGGCATAACCATAAGCACTGTGCGAAACTCCGTTTTCAGTAATCACCGTTGGTTCTGGAATAAAAGGCGTCCAGTTAGCTGGATCAATGAAAAATGCTCCTGCTACAATTACGAAAATAATCGCAGCTACTTTTAGCATTACAATAAAATTATTCGCTTTTGCAGCACCTTTGGTTCCTCTTAATAAGATAGAAATTACTATTAAAACGATGAAAAACGCTGGTAAATTCATGGAAAAACCTGAGTTTCCTGCTGCTAAATATGTTTGAGGATCGGTAGTTAACCAAGCTGGAAGATGCAAGCCAAACATTTTGAGCAATTTCCCAAAATATCCTGACCAAGAAACCGCCACCGTCATAGAACCCATTGCATATTCTAGTATCAATCCCCATCCAATAATCCACGCAAAAATCTCTCCTACTGTTCCATAAGCATATGCATAAGCAGAACCTTCTACTGGTAGAATTGATGCAAATTCTGCGTAACACAGTGCTGCAAATACACAAGCAATCCCCGCTATTACGAAAGAAAGTGCAAGAGCAGGACCTGCATTATAATATGCACCAGTTCCTGTCAATACAAAAATACCACCACCAATAATGGCTCCAATTCCTATGGCTGTTAAACTCCATTTTCCGAGAACTCTCTTCAGCTGACTCTTTTTGATGTCTGCCTCATAAGCTTCCATCGGCTTTTTAATCCAAATATTCGACATATTAAATCAATTTTTTACATTTTAGAATTCACGAAAATATAAATTTTTTAGAAGTATTAAGAACTTTTATTCAATTTTTTAACAGAGATGGTAGATTTCCTCAAATAATAGCTTTGAAAGATTATCATTTTTTTATTTGTTTTTTTGCGAATCTTTAAATTTTTAATTCCTCGCTTATTTTCTAAACGAAATCTTTATCTTTGAAACAATGAATTTGTACGAACTTTTTTTCAAACCTTACGAAACCTACACCAATTTTCAGATTTTTCTGGAAGCAACCGCAGCTATTTTCGGATTGCTGAGTGTTTATTTTTCCATCAAAAAAAATATTTGGGTCTATCCTACAGGTATAATTTCTACGGCTCTTTATGTCTATATACTCTTTAATTTTGGGCTTTTAGGAGATGCTATGATTAATGTGTATTATACGATTATGAGCATTTATGGCTGGATTCTTTGGTCAGCGAGTTCAGAAGATAATATCCACGTAGAAGTTTCGTGGGCAAACTTTAAACAATGGATTTTTGCCACAGTTTTATTTGTCTTCAGTTTAGGATTAGTCACCCTTATTTATTATTACAAACCTGCTATTGACAATCATTTTTCTACCGAAAATGTAAATTTAGGTTTACATCATCTCGATTGGGCAAATTGGCTAGATGTCTTCACCACTTCTATATTTTTAGTAGGAATGTGGCTCATGGCAAAAAGAAAAATAGAAAACTGGATTTTTTGGATCATCGGTGATTTTATTTGCATTCCGATGATGCTCTACAAAGGTCTAGGAATAACTTCGGTGCAATATTTGGTTTTTACGGTAATGGCTTATCAAGGATATTTAGAATGGAAAAAATCAATCAAAAAAATGTAAAAATTCTAATAATCTAAGATATATTTGCAAACTTATTCATTATTTCAACTTTAAAAATTAATGACAACACTAGATTTTTATAAATATCAAGGAACAGGAAACGATTTTGTAATGATAGACAATCGTGACCTAAGTTTCCCAAAAGATACAGAAATCATCAAAAAACTCTGTGACAGACGTTTCGGAATTGGTGGTGATGGACTTATTTTACTAGAAAATGCAGCAGAAGGAGATTTTAAAACAGATTTCAAAATGGTGTATTACAATTCAGACGGAAATGAATCTACCATGTGTGGAAATGGTGGAAGATGCATTGTAGCTTTTGCTCATTTTTTAGATATTTTCGAGGATAAATGTACGTTTCTTGCCATCGATGGTTTACATGAAGCTGAAATGAATTTCGGAACGGTAAAACTGAAAATGATAGATGTAGAAAATATTAAAAACATTGATGAAGATTTTGAACTCAATACGGGTTCTCCTCATTTTGTGAAATATGTAGAAAATCTAGAAAATTTTGATGTTTACAACAATGGTTATGCTATCAGAAATTCTGAAAGATACGCTCAAGAAGGCATTAATGTAAATTTTGTAGAAAAAACGGATGAAAATAAAATCTTCGTAAGAACTTATGAACGTGGTGTAGAAGACGAAACTTTCAGTTGTGGAACTGGTGTAACTGCCTGTTCACTGGTTTATATGCTGCAAAATCATGTAGAAAAAGTAGACGTAAAAGTTCTGGGCGGAAATCTAAAAGTATATGCAGAACAAACTGAAAACGGATTCAAAAACGTTTGGCTAGAAGGTCCCGCAAAACAAGTTTTCAAAGGAAAAATCAATTTATAATGTAATCGGCTGTCAGCATTCTGCAATCAGCTAACTAAAAATAAATGCCAAAAGCTGAAAGCTGAAGGCAGAAAGCAATAATTATTTATGAAAAAAGGTTGTTCTATCATCGCTGTTATTGGGCTAATCGCTTTTTTGATTGGCGGATACTTTGCATTTAATTTTTTGAAAAAATATAAACTCGGGAACGTAGCAAAAGAAGGATATATTCTCGTTCCGACAGGTGCAAATTTCGAACAAGTGCTTGATTCTATTTCTCCTTATCTTAAAAATAAAGAAAGTTTCAAAGAAGTAGCATTAAAGAAAAATCTTGACCAAAAAATTAAGCCTGGTCGTTATAAAATTGAGTCTGGAACAGACAACACAGACTTGGTAAACATGATTAAAGCTGGAAACCAAACAGAAAGCAGTTTCAGAATTGGAGATTTCAATGATGTTTATCAAATGATAGGAAGAGTTTCTAGAAAAACAGAAGCAGATTCTTTAACTTTTGTCAAAGAATTCAATAAAATTGCAGTTTCTAAAGGTTATAATAACGCCGAAGATTTAAAAAAATACTTCTTTGCAGATACTTATCAATTCTTTTGGACGGTAAAACCTGCGGAATTTTTTGAAAAATTCGAAAATCAATATCAAGAATTTTGGAACGAAGAAAGACTTGCCAAAGAGAGAAAACTCAACCTTTCTAGAGAAGAAATTTATGCACTAGCTTCTATTGTTTACAAAGAATCTGGCGGAAAAACAGACGAGCAAAAAACCATCGCAGGATTATACCTTAATCGTGTAAGAAAAGGAATGAAACTACAATCTGACCCGACTGTAATTTATGCGATTAATAAGGAAAACAACTTTACTCAAGATATTAAAAGAGTGCTTTACAAGCATCTTTCCTTCCCTTCTCCTTACAATACTTATGCAGTAAAAGGAATTCCACCAGGCCCAATCTGTGTAGTAGATAAAAATTCTATAGACTCTGTTCTAAACGCAGAAAATAACAATTATATTTACATGTGTGCCGACCCAAAAAGAATGGGTTATCATAAATTTACAGACAATGATGTAGAACACGCAGCGAATGCAAAAGCTTATCAAGATTGGCTCAATTCAAAAAACATCACCCAATAAATTAACAAAAATTTAACTTTTTTAAGTTTAACATAATTAAGATTTCTGCGTCTAATTCACAGAAATCTTTTTATTTATTAAAAATTAAAAAAATAATCTGGAGCGAAAACTTTAGCTTCACAACACAAAAATTAATGAAGATGATTCAAACAGAAATTCTAAATTTAATTACCAAAAAAACACTAGGACTAACCCTCGTTCTTTCTGCTGGTGCAATGGCTTTTGCACAACAAAAACAACAAATTTCAGGTAAAATTGTAGATGCACAAAACAATGCCGTTCCTTATGCTTCTATCTCTTTTAGCAATAAAACCGTAAAAGAAAATGCTGCACTTTTTAGCGATGCTACTTTAACCGATGAAAAAGGAAACTTTACCATTAACCTTATTCCTGGAAACTACGAAATCACCATTGATGCAGTAGATTTCAAAAAATTAGTGGTTACAAAAAGCATCGGGCAAAATCCTAATCTAGGAAACATCAAAATAGAATCTGAACAACAAGTTACCAACGCTAAAACTAAGGATATAGAAGGCGTAACTCTTACCTCTACTGCAAAACCTTACAAAGTAGAATTAGACAAAAGAACGTATGATGTAAGTGCAGATATTACCACAAAAGGTGGAAATCTTCAAGATGTTTTACAAAACGTACCTTCAGTTTCTGTAGAAACAGACGGAACTGTTTCTATGAGAGGAAACTCTAACGTAAGATTCTTAATTAATGGCAAACCTTCTTCTATGCTAGGAATTGATGATAATGCAAATGCACTTCAATCTATTCCTGCTGACCAAATAGAAAAAATAGAAGTGATTACCAATCCTTCATCTAAATTTGAATCTGCGGGAACTGCCGGAATCTTAAATATTATTCTTAAAAAGACTAAAAAAACTGGTTTTAATGGTAGCGTAGAAGGAACTCTTGGTTATTTACCAACTACTCGATTAAATACTAATTTAAGCTGGAGAAAAGGGAATTTAACGTATTATCTAAATGGTGGCGGTAGCTACAATGAAGGAAAATTTACTTCGAGAAATGACTACGCGCTAAATACCAATGTAATATCGCCAATTGCAGGAACCCTTCTTGACTCTCACCAAGAAAGTGAAACCAATAATTTCAACAAATCTTATAACATAAATACTGGTTTATCTTACGACATCACTCCTAAAACCACAATTAGCTCATCAATCATGTTGAGAGGTTCTAATAGCAATAATGAATCTAATACTGATTATGATGAAAATATTTATAACGGGAATACAAGTGTTTTACAACAAACCAATCGTAATAGTGATGGAAAAGGTAAAAACTTATCATTTCAAGCAGATGCAGGTCTTGACCATAAAATAGACGACAAAGGTCAATTGATTTCATTTGCAGCAAGTTTCCAAACTTCTAATAATGATAGCAGCTCTGACATCAAAGAAACTACTTCTAATAATACTTCGAGCAATGATGTAAGTGTTCAAAATTCTAAAAACAGAACCATTCTCCTAAAAGCAGATTACGAATTGCCTATTGGTGAAAAATCTAAGATAGAAGCTGGAGCAAGATATGACGCCAACAAAAATGATTACGACTACGAAGTAACAAGAAGCATTAACGGAGGTACAGCAGCTATTTTACCTTTATATACAAGTTTAACTACTTATGATGAGAAAATTTCTGCAGCTTATACTCAATTTAAGAGTAAAATCAGTGATAAAATTTCTTATCAATTAGGTTTAAGAGTAGAAAATACCAATATTGATTTAAGTTTTGACAGAGCAGATGGATTGAATAAGCAAGTACCAAAAGATTACACCAATGTATTTCCTACAGTTTTCTTAAGTTATGATATTTCTAAAAACAATCAATTCTTATTAAATTATACCGAGAGAATTAGAAGACCAAGATCTTTCTTCCTTATTCCGTTTATGTCTCTAAACAATAACAGAAACTTATTCGAAGGAAATCCAGATTTGAATCCATCATTAGTACATTCTTATGAATTCGGGTATAGTTTACAAAAAAATAAATTTAGCATTACTCCTACTTTATACTATAGAAATACTGTAGATGATATTAAAATGTATCAAGAAAGAACTCTTGACGCAAACAATAACACCGTTATTACAACAAAACCTATAAACTTAGGAACAGAACAAACCTATGGTTTAGACCTTAATGCAAGTGTAGACATTACCAAATGGTGGAAAGTAATGGGTAATTTAGATTTATTCGGTTATAAAACTGAAGGTAAATTTCAAGGAATAGATTATTCAGGTGATGGCTTTTCTTCTAGAGTAAGACTTACCAATACTTTCAGACCTGATAAAAATACAAGTTTCCAAATTCAATCTTTCTTTAGAGGTGGACAAAAAACTGCAAGTAACGAACAGAAAGCAATGTATGCTGTAAGTTTAGGCGCCAATAGAACCATTTGGAAAGGAAACGGTACACTAAGTTTCAATGTACAAGATATTTTCAATACCAGAGCAAGAGAAACTGCATTTACCACAGAGACGTATACCAACTCTTCTTATATGCAAATGATGCCAAGAACATTTACCATATCATTAAGCTACAGATTTAAACAAGGAGAAAAAGTAGAAAGTCAAAAACGTAAAAAAGACATTAACAATAATGACAACGGCGGCGATGATCAAATGCCACCAATGTAATAAAAACAAAATCCGAGAATAATTTCTCGGATTTTTTTATTTATCTAACTTCGCTTTTTCGGCTTCGTAGATTCTTTTTCTTAAATCTGTGGAAGAAAATCGGTGGTCTCTTTTATTGTAATAAATTTCAATTCCTTTTTCTTCGCAATATTGTCTTCCAGTGAAATCTTTGTCTTTATATTCATCACCAATAATTCTCACATCAATAACAAAAGACCTTAAAATATCTTCTAAATCCTGCTCTGTGTAATATGGAACGATTTCATCTACTGCATTCACAGCTTTTAGCTGAATATAGCGTTCTACAACCGTTTGAGTAGGTTTATTTTTAGTAGGTCTGTCATAAGCTGGGTCTAATTGCAGCCCAACAATCAAATAATCGCAAACCGTTTTTGCTTCTTCTAACATCTTGATATGACCTGCATGAAGCAAATCAAATGATGAAAAGGTAATTCCTATTTTTTGAGTTTTCATAGTATTTTATTTTTCTCTGGTTTCTAAATATTTCTGCCATTGCCAAACGGTTCTGAGTGCTTCTTCTAATGAAGTTTCAGATTTCCAACCGAGTTCTTTTTCGGCTTTATCAGCATTCGCATAAGCGATGGTAATATCTCCTGCTCTTCTTTCACAAATTTGGTAAGGAACAGCTACATCATTGGCTTTTTCAAAAGCATGAACCACTTCTAAAACTGAACTTCCTTTTCCTGTTCCCAAATTATAAATATCAACAAGCGTGTCGCTAGACACATTTAATAACTTCTGCAAAGCTTTTACATGCGCTTTTGCCAAATCTACCACATAAATATAGTCTCTGATTGCGGTTCCATCTTCAGTAGGATAATCATTTCCCCAAACCGAAAGTTTCTCACGAACACCAGCTGCAGTTTGCATCACATAAGGAACCAAATTATTCGGAATCCCGATAGGTAGTTCTCCTAATTTTGCAGAAGGATGTGCTCCAATTGGATTAAAATACCTCAACAAAGTCACTTTTTTCTGATGAGCGGTTGCAAAATCTTTCAGAATTTCTTCGCCCATTTGTTTGGTTTTTCCGTAGGAAGATTCTGGCAATTTCAGTGGTGTATTTTCGTCAATTGGCATTGTATCCGCTTGTCCGTAAACCGTACAACTTGAACTAAAAATGAAATTAGAAATATTCCTTTCTTTCATTTCTTGCAAAAGATTTATCAGCGAAAACAAATTATTTTCGTAATAATCAATTGGTTTTACCTGAGATTCACCCACTGCTTTATATGCTGCAAAATGAATACAACCTTCGATTTGATGAGCATCAAAAACTTGTTTCAATAATTCCTTTCTTTTTAAATCAAAAGGATAGAAAATAGGTTTTTTGCCCGTGATTTCTTCTATATTTTTAAGGATAAATTTTTCGGTGTTAGATAAATCATCGATGATAACTACTTCAAAATTATTATTAAGAAGTTCTACCACAGTATGAGAGCCTATATATCCTAATCCGCCTGTTACGAGTATTGCCATGATTATTTTGTTATGCTTTCAGAATTCTAATTAGACTTATTTCATAAACCCTAATACAGAATCCGTAATAAACTTCAATTGCTCCTCTTCTAATTCTGTATGCATTGGTAAAGAAATCACTTGGTCTAATAATTTATCAGTATTTACAAAATCCGCGTCATTAGACTCTTGGTAATAGGCTTTTTGTTTTCTCAAAGCCACTGGATAATAAATCATCGCTGGAATTTCTTTTTCGGCTAAGAATGCTTGTAATTCGTTTCTTTTTCCGTTTAAAATTCTGAGTGTATATTGATGGAAAACGTGAGTAGAGTTTTCTGCTCTTTTCGGTGTTAAAATATTTGGATGACTCGCAAAAGCTTTGTCATAATAATCTGCAGCACTTCTTCTTGCAGCGTTGTAAGAATCTAAAAGTGGAAGTTTCACTCTTAGAACCGCAGCTTGAACACTGTCTAATCTAGAATTTACGCCTACTTCATCATGATAATAACGCTTGTACATTCCGTGGTTTACAATTCCACGCATTTTGTACGCTAATTCGTCATCATTGGTAAAAATAGCACCACCATCTCCGTAACAACCTAAATTTTTAGATGGAAAGAAACTTGTGGTACCAATAGTTCCCATAGTTCCAGATTTTTTTACTGTACCATCAGAAAAAGTATAATCTGCACCAATTCCTTGACAATTGTCTTCTACTACGAATAAATTATGTTCTTTTGCTAATTCTAAAACGGCTTCCATATTAGCACATTGTCCGAACAAATGCACAGGAATAATCGCTTTCGTTTTTGGTGTAATCGCAGCTTTTAATTTTTCAATATCAATATTGAAAGTATCATAATCTACATCTACTAAAACTGATTTTAATTTTAAAAGATGAACCACTTCTACCGTTGCCGCAAAAGTGAAATCCGCAGTAATAACCTCATCACCAGGTTGTAAATCTAGCGCCATCAAAGCAATTTGCAATGCATCTGTACCATTAGCACAAGGAATCAC
>DITA01000103.1:0-9592 GCA_002422665.1 Flavobacteriales bacterium UBA6196 | reverse complement strand
TACTTCATCAAAAAGTCCACCTGTGTATTCCCAAAGATTTTCGAGAGCCGCTTCTATTCTTTTTCGGCTTTCTTCGGTTCCTTGAGCAAAAATACGCATCCAAGTTTCGGTATGAGTATAGTGATATTTTACTTCTTTCAGAGATTTTTGAGCAATGGCTCTCAGTTCTTCATCTGCAGAATTGCTTAAATTTTCGTACAATAAATTTTGGTAAACCGCAAAGAAATAAGCCTTCATAATGGTATTGGCATAATCGCCGTTTGGTAATTCTACCAATTGAGCATTCAGGTATTCTTTTTCTACACGAAGCATGGCAAAATCATCTGCATTTCTGCCGTCATTAAATAAATTTGCCGCTAAATTGTAGAAATTATTGGCTTGACCCAATTGATCAAGAGCGATGTTAATTATTGCAATATCTTCTTCCAAGTACGGACCTTTTCCACACCATTCTGCCAATCTTTGCCCCATAATCAGGGAATCATCTGCGAGTTTTAGGAGGTAGTTTTTCATAATTTTGGCTATCTGCTTTCGGCTATCTGCTTTCGGCAGCCAAAAATTGCTGATTGCCGATTGCTGATTGCTGAAAGCTTTCTTACATGTTTTTCACATCATTAGGAATTTGGTAAAAAGTAGGATGACGATAGAGTTTATCATCTGCAGGATCAAAGAAAGCTTCTTTGTCTATTCCTTCGCTTGTTACCACATATTTGCTGGGAACTACCCAAATAGAAGTTCCTTCTCCGCGTCTTGTATAAACGTCTCTAGCGTTTTGAAGTGCCAGTTCTGCAGTTGGCGCTTGAACCGTTCCTGCGTGTTTATGAGAAAGTCCTGGTTTGGTTTGGATAAAAACTTCCCACATATCTAAATTGCTCATATATTTTGGTTGTCTGTTGTTAGTTGATGGTTGTCAGAATTTTTAAAAATAACTAATCCAATAAGCAGTAATAATGAAAATAAAATACAAAAAATTAATCCTCCATTATTCGTCTTATAATTAGAAAAACTCAAATTAAATAAATATATATATGTTGATAATGTTGTTACAAATGAAATCAAAAAGGTAATAATAAGTACTTTTACATTGGAAAACCTATATCTACTTGATATTATATAAATTATGTTTGAAGTTAATAAAGATGGAATTGAGATAAAAAAACCAAGAAAAATTTCAAAAAAAATAAATTCAACAATACCAATTATAAATTTTGAATCACCTTTTAATTCAAAATGAAGAAATGGAAATATTATTGAGCCTATAATTAATATAAAAGCCCAAACTTTTACCAAATAAAAATCTCCAAATCTTCCTTTAAACATTTATAAATTATCTAATTAACTCATTTTCAAATTTTCCTGTTTTGCAGCATACGCAATTGCTGCTTCTTTTACCCAAGCGTTTTCTGCTTGTGCTTTTCTTTTGGTTTCGAGGCGTTTTTTATTGCACGGTCCGTTTCCTTTTAGCACTTCCATAAATTCATCCCAAGGTAAATCGCCAAAATCATAATGTCCCGTTTCTTCGTTCCATTTTAAATTTTTATCTGGAACTTTCAGCCCTAAAAATTCAGCTTGAGGGACGGTAACATCTACAAATCTTTGGCGGAGTGAATCGTTACTTTCTCTTTTCACTCGGTAATTCATAGATTTTTGAGAATTAGGAGAAGCGTCATCATTCGGACCAAACATCATCAAAGCTGGCCACCAAAATCTGTCTAGCGCCTCTTGAGCCAATTGTTTCTGTTCTTTGGTTCCACGACAAAGCGTCATCAGGATTTCGTAGCCTTGTCTTTGGTGAAAAGATTCTTCTTTACAAATTCTGAGCATCGCTCTGGAATAAGGGCCGTAAGAATTTCCCATCAACATTACTTGATTCATAATGGCAGCTCCATCTACTAACCATCCAATCGCTCCAATATCTGCCCAACTTAATGCTGGATAATTAAAAATACTAGAATATTTGGCTTTCCCAGAAAGCATATCATTATAGGTAGAATCTCTATCTGCGGCTATTTCTCCGTTGTTCAGCGTTTCTGTAGCGGCATATAAATACAAACCGTGACCTGCTTCGTCTTGAATTTTTGCCAAAAGTGCCATTTTTCTTCTCAAACTTGGCGCTCTGGTAATCCAATTGGCTTCCGGTAACATTCCTACTACTTCAGAATGAGCGTGTTGTGAAATCTGTCTTACCAGAAGTTTTCTGTAATCTTCTGGCATCATATCTTTGGGTTCTACCTTATTTTCGGCTTGAACGTATTGTAAAAATTTTTCTGTATCCATATTTTTGCTTTCAGCTTTCGGCAATCTGCTTTCAGCATTTTTTAAATTTTTTAATACAATATTTTTTTGATTATGAGCTCTTTTCAGCTGATTGCAGAAAGCAGACAGCGAAAAGCCAAATCATAATTTTCCGTCGCTTAAATCGTCTTTTATATAAATTCCCACTTTAGAATTTACAAATTCTCCTGCCACGAAGTTTATTTTTTGGTCTCCGTCGGTAATTTCATACTCTTTGAAAAAGTAAACTTGCCCTTCATAAGGTCCTTTTACTTCTACTTTTTTGTTGACACAATGCCAATAATGGTTCCAAATGTTTGTGCCATTTATTTTAAACTCTTCGTTTTCATCGATGGCTTTTGCGAATTTCCAATTGACCATTTTTTTAATTTTTTAGAATGAATTATACATCATAATTCAGCATCACGATATTGGTAGTAGGATGACACTGACAAGTTAACACAAAACCTCTTGCGACTTCGTCTTCAGTAAGCGCAAAGTTTTTTTCCATAAAAACCTCACCTTCCATCACTTGAGCTTTGCAGGTGCAACAAACACCACCTTTACAAGCAAACGGAACGGGTAAGTTTTCTTTCAATGCTTTATCTAAAATACTTTCTTTTTTAGAATTAAGATGAATAGAATACTCATCATCATCTATAATTAACGTCACAAAACTTTCTAAGTTGGGTATTTTCTTGAATTCCTCGCTCATTTCTGCATTATCTTCATCATCTGGAGCGGAGAAATATTCATATAAAACCTGCAATGCAGGAACTTTTCTTTCTTTTTTCAGAAAATCCGAAGTGGACTTAATCATTTCGGTGGGTCCACAAATGAAAAACGTAGAATCTTCTGGTTTTATTTCGGAATTTTTATCTAAAAGTTGACCTAGCTTTTCAGTCGTGATTCTTCCTTCAAAAAGAGCATCTTCTTGTGGTTCTCTACTCAAAACATGTGTTACCTGAAATCGCTCTGGGAATCTCTCTTTCAAAGCATCTAATTCTTCTTTGAGCAAAATATTTTGAGAATTTTTATTGCCAAAAAACAATAAAACTTTAGCATTTGGCTCTTGAAACAATGCTTCTTTGAGATTAGACAAAACTGGAGAAACACCGCTTCCTGCTGCTATTCCTACATAATTTTTATGATTAGATGCGTGGTAATTGGTACAGAAATTTCCCATAGGTTGTTGCACTTCTACCTCATCATTTTCTTTAAGATTTTGGTTAAGAAAGGTAGAAATAGTACCATTTTCCATCTGTTTAACTAAAATGGAAAGCGTTTGAGAATTTTCTGAAGGTGCATCTATGATAGAATACGAACGGCGAAACTCTTCTTCCCCGAAATTAAACTTGAGGTTAAGATATTGCCCCTGTTTAAATTTAAATTTATCTTGTATAGAAGAAGGTATTTCGAAGGTAATTTTCACCGCTTCATTTGTAACCTTCTGAATTTTAGCTACTTTTAATGTATAAAAATGGTTCATATCAATTCATTTCTTCGGGAGTAACCCGATGTCAACAAATATAATATTTTATGCGAAAAATAAAAGATAAAATTATTTTTTCCCAATCACGCCATAGAGTAAAACATTTTGAAGAAAAAGAATATGTTTTTCTAAATCAAAATTTTCTTCGGGAATGTATCGGTAAACGTTATTCAGTACATTGAGAGAAAACTTGGTGGTCAACATTAAATTTTCATCATCTTTTAAGCCCAAAGAAAGTAAATATTCTTTGATGACTTCTTCTGCAAGGTCTTTATAATCATTAATCTTTTGAAAATATTTATGCTGTTCTTTAAAATCTACTTTTAATCTATAAATATTGGTAAAAAAAACATCGAACATCTTTACATTATTATACATTGCGGTAAGATGATTGATGACTAAGATTCTAACTTTTTCAAAAGCAGATAGGCTAGGATTTTTGAGATCATCATTTCTCTGCATAAATCTATTTGACACATCATTACTAATCCACTCCATAATTTCTTCTTTAGACTTAATGTGTGCATAAAGTGAGGCAGCTTTTACATTCATCACTTCTGCTATGTCTCTCATGGAGGTATCTGCAAAACCTCTTTTATAGAACAATTCAAGAGCTACATTTAGTATTTCCTGTTGTCTCGGAGTGAGATTCTTCATTGGTATTTGTGCTTTTCACAAATATACAATATAAATTTTCTAAAAAAATTAACATTATATAATAAAACAAATAAAATTATGAATTTTATTTATCAAACACCTAACCATAAACCTGAAACAATGTCAACATCCAAACTCAATAATATATAAAATTCAGAAATTTTGTCTATAAAAATTTTAAGAAATTACAGAAATCAGGAAATTTTGACCTAAAAATTACTTTAGAATACATTTTGAAGCATACCAATCAAAACCATTAATATGAACTTAAACCAATATACCACAAAATCACAAGAAGCCATTCAAAAAGCACAACAAATCGCGCTTGATTTTGGCCATCAAAGCATTGAACCTCAACATTTATTAGAAGGAATTCTTCAAGTAGATGAAAATATCTCTGCATTCTTGATGAAAAAATCAGAAGCAGACCTTAATCTTATTAGAGAAAAAAACCGTGAAGCCTTAGAAAAACTACCTAGAGTAGAAGGTGGAAACATTTATCTTTCTCAATCAGCAAATAAAATTCTATTAGACGCACCGAATGTTGCCAAAAAAATGGGCGATGAATATGTAACTATAGAACATCTTTGGCTTTCACTTTTAGAGGTAAATTCTGAAGTTTCTAAAATTTTAAAAGATTTTGGCGTGACTAAAAATTCATTAGAAGCAGCCATCAAAGAATTGAGAAAAGGAAGCAAAGCAACTTCGGCAAGTTCAGAAGAAACCTATCAAAGTTTAAATAAATATGCTAAAAACTTCAACGAACTCGCTGCAGAAGGAAAACTAGACCCTGTAATTGGTAGAGACGAAGAAATAAGAAGAGTTTTACAAATTTTATCAAGAAGAACCAAAAACAACCCGATTCTAATTGGTGAACCTGGTGTAGGTAAAACCGCGATTGCAGAAGGAATTGCGCACAGAATTATCAGCGGAGACGTTCCGGAAAACCTAATGGACAAAACCATTTATTCACTAGACATGGGCGCATTAATTGCAGGTGCTAAATACAAAGGTGAATTCGAGGAGCGTTTGAAATCTGTAGTGAATGAAGTTATCAAAAGTGACGGACAAATCATTCTCTTCATCGATGAAATTCACACGTTAGTAGGAGCTGGTGGTGGAGAAGGCGCAATGGACGCTGCTAACATTTTGAAACCTGCATTGGCAAGAGGAGAACTTAGAGCAGTAGGTGCAACTACACTAAACGAATATCAAAAATATTTTGAAAAAGATAAAGCTTTAGAAAGACGTTTCCAAAAAGTAATGGTAGAAGAACCAGACACAGAATCTGCAATTTCTATCTTGAGAGGAATTAAAGATAAGTACGAAGCGCATCATAAAGTAAGAATAAAAGACGAAGCCATTATTGCTGCTGTAGAAATGTCTCAAAGATATATTTCAGACAGATTTTTACCAGATAAAGCCATCGACTTGATTGACGAAGCTTCTGCAAAACTCAGAATGGAAATCAATTCTAAACCTGAAGAATTAGATGTTCTCGACAGAAAATTAATGCAGTTAGAAATAGAACTCGCCGCAATTTCCAGAGAAAAAAATGAATTGAAAATCAATCACTTAAAAGAAGATATTGCAAAAATTCAGGAACAAAGAAACGAAATCCATGCAAAATGGCTTGGCGAAAAACAAAAATCTGAAGATTTAACTGCAATTAAAAAAGAAATAGAATCTCTAAAGTTAGAAGCAGAAAGAGCTTCCAGAGTTGGTGATTACGCTAAAGTTGCCGAAATACAATACGGTAAACTTAGAGAAAAAGAGGAAGATTTGAAAAAATTAGAACTCGAAATGCAAAATCATCAGAATGAATTGATTAAAGAAGAGGTAACCGCTGAAAATATTTCAGAAGTGATTGCAAAATGGACGGGAATCCCAGTTACCAAACTACTTCAATCTGAAAGAGAAAAATTATTAAATCTAGAAACCGAACTCCACCACAGAGTGGTAGGTCAAGAAGAAGCGATATCTGCTGTTTCAGACGCAATTAGAAGAAATAGAGCTGGATTAAATGACGAGAAAAAACCAATCGGAAGTTTCCTATTCCTTGGAACCACTGGAGTTGGTAAAACTGAATTAGCAAAAGCTTTGGCAGAATTCTTATTTGACGATGAGAACAACATGACTAGAATTGACATGAGCGAATACCAAGAAAGACACTCAGTTTCTAGATTAGTTGGTGCGCCTCCAGGTTATGTAGGTTATGATGAAGGCGGACAATTAACCGAAGCCGTAAGAAGAAGACCTTATTCTGTAGTGCTTTTGGACGAAATAGAAAAAGCACACCCAGATGTTTTCAACACGCTTTTACAAGTTTTAGACGATGGAAGATTAACCGATAATAAAGGAAGAGTAGTGAATTTTAAAAATTCTATCATTATTATGACTTCCAACCTTGGTTCGCATATTATTCAGGAACGTTTTGACGCTGCACAGCGTGACAATGATGATAATATCGATTTTGAGACTCTAGAAGCAACCAAAGAAGAAGTTTTCGGATTATTGAAACAATCTCTTCGCCCAGAATTTTTAAACAGAATAGATGAAGTGGTGCTTTTCCAACCTTTAAGCAAATCAGAAATTGGTAAAATCGTGAATTTCCAATTAAGAGGCTTTAATCAAATGCTAGAAAAGAGAAACATCATTTTAACTGCGACTGAAGACGCTTTAAAATACCTAACCAACAAAGGTTACGATCCTACATTTGGAGCTAGACCATTAAAAAGAGTTCTTCAGCAAGAAGTTCTGAACAGATTATCTAAAGAAATTCTCGCAGGAAAGATAAATGATGGAGACAGAATCACTTTAGATTATTTCGAAGAAAGCGGACTGGTTTTTCGACCAGTTGAAATATAACATTCATATTTTTCATATATAACTAACCATTTAAGTTTTTCATAGGAGGTCCGTCTGGAATTTTTTCAGGCGGATTTTTCTATTTTTAAAAAATTATCAACATATCAGATTAAAATCAACTTTAAAAACAAAAAAAAACACGATAAAATAAAATATCATCAAAAATAAATAAAAAAAATATTTAACAAATAAATAAACATAATAAACTTCTATATAGTTAATTAACAATTAAAAATATAAAAAATTAAATATAAAACAATTATAATTTAAAAAAAATTAAAAAAAAATATTGCAAAATAATTTACAACTTTATATATTCGCATTGTTAATTAAAATCTATTTTTATGAAGAAATTATTATTCGGTGTTATGGCACTCGGAATGTTAGTCGCTTGTAACACAACTGAGGAAACTGCAAACTTAACAGAAGACAATGCTAAAACAGCTACTGCATCTAGAAAATCTTGTCCATCTGAAGAAATCAGAGCAGAATTACTTAAAAATGACGCAAAAGCAAGAGCAAGATTTGCTGCAATTGAAGCAGGAACTGAAAAATTCATTCAAGCTAAAAAATTAGGAAGAGTATTAGCTGATGGAACTGTAGAAATCCCTGTTGTATTCAATGTATTATACAGAACAAGCGCTGAAAATATTTCAGATGCAAGAATCGCCGAACAAATTGCTGTTTTAAATGCAGACTACGCTGGAACTAATACTGATGCATCTAAAATCCCTTCAGAATTCTCTACAGTAGCAGCTGGTGATACTAAAGTAAGATTTAGATTAGTAAAAACTGTAAGAAAATCAACTACTGTAAGATCTTGGAGAACTAACGATGCTATGAAAAAATCTTCTACTAAAGGGATTGATGCTACAAATCCTACACAATACTTCAACATTTGGGTAGTTGGTGATATGTCTTCAATCTTAGGATACGCTACATTCCCTGAATCTGCTGGTTTATGGAATGATGGTGTAGTATTAGCTGCTCCATTCGTAGGTGTAACTGGCGCCTCTGCTCCTTATAACTTAGGTAGAACTGCGACTCACGAAGTAGGTCACTACTTAAATCTTCGTCACATTTGGGGAGATGCAACTTGTGGAAATGATTTCGTAACTGATACTCCTACTCAAACAGGTGCTAATTATGGCAAACCAACTTATCCATTATACAACACTTGTGGTGGTGTGCAAAGATCTGTAATGTTCATGAACTACATGGATTATGTAGATGATGCTGCAATGTATATGTTCTCTGCTGGTCAAAAAGACAGAATGCAAGCTGTAGTAGCTGCAGGTGGAGCTAGAGCAGGTTTAAGAAATTTATAAAATCCTATACATTAATGAGAAAAGCCGAATCGTTGATTCGGCTTTCTTATTTTATCTGTTTTTTAGAAAAATCCAACCACTTCTGGTATAATGTCCATCAATTTCCATAACATACCAATAAGTTCCCGAAGGTAATAGTCTACCGTTATATAGACCATTCCAATTAAATTTTAAAACATCTTCCGCCATAAAAACTTGAGTCCCGAATTTATCAAATATTTTAAGTTTCACTTTAGAGAAAAACTCAATATTAGAAACGCGCCATACATCATTATAACCATCATGATTAGGTGTAAAAGCATTTGGAATAAAAAGTACCGCCGAAGTAGCAACCGCTGTACAACTATTGGTTTGAGATTTTACATAAATCTGATAAATCCCAGCATCCAAATTTTTAAAAATATTAGAAGTTTGCCAATTTACATTATCTAAAGAATATAAATATGGTGGATTACCATTTTCTGCTAAAATTTCTAGAAAATTCTCCCCACTTTTCACTTGAGTAATTATCGGAGTAATGCCAGGAGTTACATCTATTGTTTGAATAGCTACACAACCTTTACTATCTGTAAGTTTTACTGAATACTTGCCTGGACTTGAAACCTTTAGCGTCTGACTCACAACTGGTGGAATTGTTTGCCATTCTGCAACAAAACCAACACCGACATCTAAAACAATATTTTCTCCATCACAAATAGAAGTGTCTTTTAAAACAGTGGAAAATGGAGCTTGTAGAATTTTAACTTTTACTTCTGCCCTTTCACTTTCACAACCATTTACCGTTTGTGTAACCCAAAAAGAAAAATCTCCAGCAATTGAAGTATTGGGAACTGGAGCGATTGTATTTCCAGCACATCCTGTTGAACTAGTATACCATTTCAAATTAGTTCCGACTGCTGACAAAGATGAGGCAGTGGAATTTTGACAAAATTCATAACTTGAAACGATAGGAGCCGATGGATTATCAAGAATA